>SCVK01000034.1 GCA_004297075.1 Chitinophagaceae bacterium | reverse complement strand
AGAATACCTGTTCGATGATGAGAGTATGATGACCCGGATAGATATGAGTGAATACCAGGAGAAACATACGGTTTCCAGGCTGGTAGGTGCCCCTCCGGGATATGTGGGATATGATGAGGGCGGGCAATTAACCGAATCTGTCCGTCGTAAACCTTACAGTGTGGTGCTGCTCGATGAGATCGAAAAAGCACACCCCGATGTATGGAACGTGTTACTGCAGGTATTGGATGATGGTCGCCTGACCGATAACAAGGGAAGGGTGGTGAATTTCAAGAATACCATCATTATCATGACGAGCAATATCGGTAGTCACCTGATCCAGGATGCTTTTGAAAAAGTGACCGAGAACAATGTGGAAGAAGTAACCGAATCTGCCAAGCTGGAAGTGATGGCATTACTGCGCCAGACCATCCGGCCGGAGTTTCTGAACCGGGTAGATGAGATCATTATGTTCAGTCCGCTGATGAAGAAACAGATCATGGGCATCGTGAAGATCCAATTGGAAGGATTGAAGAAGCTGGTAGCCGATAACGGCATCACGCTTCACTTCAGTGATTACCTGCTCGAATTCCTGTCGGAACAGGGTTATGATCCCCAGTTTGGAGCAAGACCGCTGAAACGACTGATCCAGAAACAGATCATCAATGCCCTTAGTAAGAAAATACTTGCCGGTGATATTGATAAAACAATGCCCGTTTTGGTAGATGTGTTTGATGGAATTGTGGTGTTCAGGAATGAAGAGGATAAATAAGCTGGAACAATAAATGTAGCAATGAGCCGGGATAGTATGATCCCGGCTTTTTTGTGTAGTTACTAGTGTTTTTACTGGTTGGTATTGCGGTAAATACGCTACGCTGGATGGGCTGGTTGTTATACATTAGTCTTCATATCTCCACAATTGGAGGACGCAATTTGCGTCCTCCAAATAGAAAGGATGGGAATAATGAATACGTATAAGAGCGATACCATGGTGGCAGATGAGGTGATTATGAGCCAGATATACCTTATCAGAGGCTGTAAAGTAATGATTGACAGAGATCTGGCAACCTTGTATGGGGTTGAAACAAAAAGACTGAAAGAAGCTGTTAGACGTAATTTTTCCCGTTTCCCGGAAGATTTTATGTTTCAGATGGATAAGGCGGAGTTTGAGCAGTGGAGGTCGCAGTTTTTGACCTCCCATTCGTTCAAAATGGGGCTTAGGTATCTGCCTTATTGTTTTACCGAACAGGGTGCTACTATGTTGTCCTGTATCCTAAACAGCGAAAGAGCGATTAAAGTGAATATCCAGCTGATCCGCATTTTTACCAGGATGCGGGAGATGTTATTAACGCATAAGGACATACTGCTGCAACTGGAGAAAATAGAGAAACGGCTGTCAGGGCATGATGAACAGATACAGACTATTTTTCATTACCTGAAGCAACTGATTAACCCGCCCCAGCCTCCCCGACAAAAAATCGGGTTCCGGAGAAATGACGAATGATTTTTCTTATCTTTTAGTGATAAAAGCAATCTATGAAATATTCTCTATTACTGGTAACTGTTTTATTACTGACTTCTGCCACAGGATTTTCACAAGCCGCTCCGGTAAAGAAGATCAGGTATGGAAATAACCCCACTGCAGGTAAATACTATGATATCCGTGGTTTTAAAATGTATTGCGAAGTGTATGGCGAGGGCGAACCTTTACTGATCATTCACGGCAATGGCGGAGACATCTCTAATTTCAAAGAGAACATCCCATACTTCTCACAACATTACAAAACCATTATTGCAGATAGCCGTGTGCATGGTAAATCTACAGACAACGGTGATTCCCTCAGTTATGAAATGATGGCGGATGATTATGCAGCTTTGTTATCGGCCATGAAGGTTGAATCGGCCAACGTAATTGGCTGGAGCGATGGCGGTATTAATGGATTGTTGCTGGCGATGCGTTATCCTGAAAAAGTAAAGAAACTGGCTATTACCGGAGCCAACCTGCAACCGGATACGAATGCAGTATACCCGGAAGTATGGGACCTGGTTAAGCCTATTTACCAGCGACTACAGCAAAAAGCCATCAAAACACAGGCAGAAAAAACAGAATGGAAACTGATGCGGTTGCTGGTTGAGCAACCGAATATTTCATTGGTGTCTCTGCGCACCATTCAATGCCCAACATTGGTGATTGGCGGGGATCATGATGTGATCAAGGAAGAACATACGATGCTGATCTATAAAAATATCCCGAAAGCCTATCTCTGGATCTTGCCTAATTCCGGGCATAGTACTCCCATTATTTACAAAGATGCTTTTAATACAACCGTAGATCAATTTCTGAAAGAACCGTATCGGGTTTTTAAAGGAACCGACAGGTTTAACTAATGAGTTGCTTTAGTGAGTTTTTTCATTCGGCAGGTTATCTTACCTGCCGAATGAAAAGTATTTAATCTTCTGCCTTATTCTTCAAAGCCATCAGCAAAGTATAAGCACCTTTGGTAACAATAGCTTTACCTGCTATACTGCCACCATTGAGGACCTCAATGAATCCATTTTCTTTGGTGCCGGTTTCAATGGCTGTCATGAGAAACTGGTTAGCTGTTTTCTGCACAAATACATAATTGCCACCTTCGTATGCTACAATCGCTTCCTCCGGTAAGGCGGGTACCTGCAGGCTCTTCAATTTGATTTCTGCATTCATATAAGTGCCGGGGAAGAGCGTTTTGTCATAATCTTCAAAATGGCAATGTACATCGGCGGTTCTTTCGGCAGAAAGATCGTGGCTGATGATACTGATCTCACAGGGATGTTTTCTGTTAGGATCATTATTGGTATAAGCTACCAGTTTCTGTCCGATAGCCAGTTTGGGCAGGTCTTTTTCAAAGACCTGGAGATTCAGGTGGATATCATCCGGGTTAACCAGTTCAAACAGGATGTCTGATGGATTCACATACTTGCCGATATTCACATTTACACGGGACACAAATCCACTGATGGGAGAGTAGATATTTACACTTTTGGAAATATTACTTTCTGTTACGTTCTGAGGATTGATATTGATCAGACGCAGCTTCTCCGACAATGCCGCCAGATTGATCTTCTGTGTCTGATAATCCATCTGTGTTTGCTGAAATATTTTGTCGCTGGTAGCTTTGCTCTGGTTCAGCTCTTTCTGACGCTGAAATTCTGCTTCCAGATACACCAGTTTGGAACGGGTGGTTAAATAATCCTGCTGTAGTTGAATGTATAATTGGTCTTCCATTACACCAATTACTTCTCCTTTGCTGATATGCATACCGGGCAGGAGTTTGGTAGAACGGAGAAATCCGCCCAATGGCATACTTACCGTGATCATATTCTGCGGGGGCACATCAATCTTGCCGGTTACTTTGATGATGGTAGAAATGCTTTTTTCCTGCACCTGCCCCGTTTCTACTTTGGCAGAAGCCAGTTGCGGTGCGGTAAGCGTGACCAGGTTGGCTACTTCCGGTGCAGGTGTTGTTTTTTCTTCCTGCTTTTTACTGCTACAGGCAGCCAGTAGAACAGACAGAGATACGATATATAGGTACTTCATATAAATTTATTTAGATAATAAGTAAGTAATGTGAATCAGGCTTTCATTCAGCATTTTCAGTGCATCCAGGTAATTACTTTCGATAACAATACTCTGGTTGCTCAGCATTACCCATTCGAGGTAATTGATCTCGCCATTCAGAAACTGCTTGTTGGCTGTTTTAACAATAAGGTCAGCGTTGGGTAAGGCGGTCTTCTCAAAATAAGCAACAGACTGTAAGCTGGCCATGTATTGTGTAACGGCGGTTTTATATTGGGTTTCGAGCGCCTGTAACTGTAACTGATAGTTATTCTCTGATACACGTTCAAAGGCCCTGGAAGAATTGACCCTGGCTTTTTGTGCGCCTGCAAAAATCGGGATGCCGATACCGAGCATACCGGCACTGAAACGATGGCCGCTTCCATACACAATATTATCAGCACCAATTCCCCGGATACTGGTATTTGAATAACCAATGTTTATATCCGGTAACAGTTTTGCTTTTTCCAGTGCAGTGTTAGCGGTGGCGGCCATTTTCTGCTGCTGCAGAACAGTCAGTAAAGGGTGATCTGCGAGGTAAGCGCTGTCTATTCCTGCGGGCACCGTCATTTTCAAGGAATCCGCTTTGGGTATCAAATGATCAGTTGTATTTAACAGGAGGTTGAACTGGATCTTCAGTAATTCCATTTCTTCCTGTAAAGCTTTCAACTGTAGATAGATATTACCCCTTTGTGTTTCTGCAGTTGTTTTCTCCAGCACATTGGCTTCCCCTTTCTCCAGTCGGAGAGTTGCTTTCCGCAGAAACTCTGCATAATTACTATCAGCCCGTAACAATAGTTTTTTCTTTTCCTGCAAAACCAGCATGGAATAAAATACCTGTGCCACGGCTCGTTTTAATTCGGCTTCTTTTACAGCCACTCCGAGTACAGCAGATTTCCATTCTTCTGTAAGGAGATTTTTTTGTTTTGTATACACCGCAGGAAAACTGAAAGATTGTGTAACGCCGAACTTGGTGTCGGTGTAACCACTGTTGATCTGTCCGGCTTCGGCCGAAAAACTGGTTTTGGGAATGCTGGCCGCTGTAAGAATCAGCTGTTGCTGCCAGACCGCTTTCAGTTTCTCATTTTTAACAGTCAGGTTATTTTTCAGGGCTGTATCGATAGCAGACTGGAGACTAACCGGTTGTTGTGCCTGCACACGAAAGGTAGCCAATGAAAAAAATAACAGGATGACTGCCGTAGGCGCATGACCATGGCCATTTCTTTTTTTCTTCTTTTTAGTGCCAGACTTTTCGAACATAATATACATGATGGGTAAAACAAATAAGGTAAGGAAAGTAGCGATCAGCAAACCGCCGATTACCACTGTTGCCAAGGGCCGCTGTACTTCGGCTCCGGAACCGTTACTGATAGCCATGGGCAAAAATCCCAGCGAAGCAACAAAAGCTGTCATCAACACCGGACGCAAACGTACTTTGGTACCCATGAGTACAATATTGTGCAGGTTGGTTAGACCCTCGGTTTTTAACCGGTTAAATTCTGCAATCAGTACAATGCCATTCAATACAGCCACACCAAAGAGGGCAATAAACCCTACGCCTGCACTGATGCTGAAAGGCATTCCCCGCAGGGCCAGGAAAAAGATACCGCCAATGGCAGACAAAGGAATCGCGGTATAAATCAATAAGCCATGTTTCAGTGAGTTAAAAGCGAAATGCAGCAACACCAGAATCAGGAAAAGTGAAACAGGCACCGCGATCGTGAGTCTTTTTTTGGCTTCATTCAGGTTCTCGAAAGCGCCACCATAGGTAATATAATATCCATCCGGCAGTTTGATCTGCTGTTCAGCTTTCTGCTGTAATTCTGTTACGATCGATTCTACATCCCTGTCTTTTACATTAAATCCCACCACAATTCTACGCTTGGCATCTTCTCGCTGTATCTGGTTAGGGCCATCTTTGATGGATACAGTGGCCAGTTGCGATAAAGGAATCTGTGTACCCTGTGGGGTAGGCACCAGCAGGTTTTGTACGTCTTCGAGACTTTTCCGTTTGTCTATTTCCAAACGTACTACCAGACTGAAACGTTTCTCTTCTTCAAATACCATTCCGGCAGATTGACCGGCAAATGCAGTGTTTACGATCTGGTTGATATCGGCAATACTTAAATGATACTGTGCAATCAGTGGCCGGTTATATTCAATAATGATCTGTGGCATACCCGTAACCGGCTCAATGAACAAACTCTGGCTTCCCTGTACGGTGTTGACAATCTTGCCCAGTTGTGCGGCATAACGTGCCAGTGTATCCAGGTTCTCGCCAAAGATCTTACACACCACATCCTGCCGGGCACCCGTCATCAGTTCATTAAAACGCATCTGTACGGGAAACTGGAAACCGGTAGTAATACCCGGAACTTCCTGCAAGGCTTCTCCCATTTTCTGCGACAGCTCCTTGAATGTTTTGGCCGAGGTCCATTCGGATTTGTCTTTTAAGATCACCATCAGATCACTGGCTTCCATCGGCATGGGATCAGTGGGGATTTCGCCACTACCGATTTTAGTAACTACTTTCTCTACCTCAGGGAATCTTGTTTTCAGAATATGTGCCGCTTTCTGCGTGCTCTCGATGGTGGTATTGAGATTACTGCCTGTGAGCACCCTGGTCTCTACTGCAAAATCGCCTTCTTCCAGCGCCGGTATAAATTCGCCTCCCAGTGTGGTAAGAGTATATACAGCTACCACAAACATGGTAACAACGGCTGCTAAAACCAGTTTTGGAAATCTCAGGATCCTGCCCAATGCATGCTGGTAAAACCTTTCTACCCGGAACATGAGCTTGTCCGAAATATTGGGCTGGTGTTTCACTTTTTTACTCAGCACTAGGGAACTCATCATCGGGATATAGGTAAGCGACAGAATAAAAGCGCCAAAGAGCGCAAAAGCAACGGTTTGTGCCATGGGCTTAAACATCTTGCCTTCAATACCCTGTAACGTGAAAATGGGGAGATAAACGATCAGGATAATGATCTGTCCAAATACCGCACTGTTCATCATTTTTCCGGCCGACTGGTTTACCTGTTCATCCATTTCTTTCTGGGAGAGATGGGTGATATGGGCAAATTTTTTGCTGTGCGTGAGCTGGTGCATCACGGCTTCCACAATGATCACGGCACCATCCACAATTAGTCCGAAGTCAAGTGCCCCCAGGCTCATCAGGTTCCCGCTTACACCAAACAGATTCATGAGTATCACTGCTACCAGCATTGATAGTGGAATCACAGAAGCCACCAATAAGCCTGCCCGTAAGTTGCCAAGGAAGAGTACCAGAATGAACACCACAATCAGTGCTCCTTCCATCAGGTTTTTGGTAACCGTGCCAATGGCATTGTTCACCATCTTGGTCCGGTCGAGAAAGGGTTCAATCACCACCCCTTTGGGCAGGGTTTTCTGGATCTGGGCGATCCTTGTTTTTACGTTTTTAATTACCTCACTGCTGTTGGCCCCTTTCAGCATCATCACTACCGCTCCGGATACTTCTCCCTTATCGTTATAACACATGGCGCCATAACGGGTAGCATAACCGGTTTTGATTTCCGCAATATCACGGAGAAAAAGAGGGGTGCCGTTAGATGTGGATTTGATGGAGATATTACCCAGGTCTTCCGGGTTTCCGATCAATCCCTCACTGCGGATAAAAAGTACAGTGGCACCTTTCTCAATATATGCACCGCCGGTATTCTGGTTATTCTTTTCCAGCGCCGTAAATACATCCCGGATATTGAGTTGATAGGATTGGAGTTTGTTGGGGTTCACAGCAATTTCATATTGCTTCAGTTTACCCCCAAAACTGCTCACTTCCGCCACTCCTTTTACCCCCAGTAACTGGCGGCGCACGATCCAGTCCTGTATGGTTCTTAATTGAGTAGCGTCATACTTGGTTTCGTAACCATTTTCCGGCCTTACAACGTATTGATAAATCTCTCCCAGGCCGGTACTGATGGGGCCCAGCTCGGGTGTGCCGATACCGGGCGGAATCTGCCCCTGGATCTTCTGGAGCCTTTCCGCTACCTGCTGTCTTGCCCAGTAGATATCTGTTTCGTCATTAAAAACGATGGTCACCAGCGAAAGCCCGAAACGGGAAAAACTCCGGATCTCCAGCATACCATTGATATTGCTGTTGGCCTGTTCAATCGGGAATGTGACCAGTCGCTCAATATCGGTAGCACCAAAAGAGGGAGCTACGGTAATCACCTGTACCTGGTTATTGGTGATGTCGGGAACTGCATCAATGGGCAGCTTGGTAGTTTCGTAAATACCCAATCCTACAAGGGTTAATACGAACAGCCCGATGATAAGTTTATTGCGTATCGAAAAGTTGATGATTTTTGTCAGCATAATGCTTATTGATCATTTATTGGTTAGATAAAATGCATACAAGGTATCGTCAACACGGATTGTGTTGGCAGTATACCTATACCAGTAGTGATCAACAGGTTTTGGGAGGTTGCCAGATGGCAGACAGAAACGAAGAACCCCTGAATGCCTCATCTAACAAGGGGTAATTGTTGGAATGACTGGTTACAGGTTTATGTATTTCGGTTGAGAAATTGTGTGGAACAAAAGCTGCGATAGTGGCATTGGTACAACCGTCGTGCGTTTTGAAGGGGAGTTTCATGTCTTTTGCATAGTCCGAATCCTTATCCGTGGAAGGGGTGTAATGCAGGCAGAGGAACTCCCAGAAAGTCAGTTTATTTTTCGCTTTTTTATGTTCCATGAAATGTTCCACCAGCAGGGGTAATTTTACCAATTGGTACATTTCTGTTGTTGAAAACAGGTAAATGGAAAGGAACGATATAGCGATCAATCTTTTCAAGATACCAAAGTTAACAAAAACTGTCCGGTTGAACAACCTGCCTGCCGATGCGGGAGCCGGATTTGCCGGTTATCAAATCGCTAAAGGCAGATTTGTATGGTAAAAAGAGATATCCGAAATTAGAACCCGGACATGATCCAGTTTACCGCTACCATACAACAATTTGCCGAACAGGGCGAGAAAACCGGCTGGACCTATGTGGAAGTGCCGGCAGACCTGGCAGAACAGTTACAGCCCGGTAGCAAAAAATCTTTTCGGGTAAAAGGCAAACTGGACGAATATGCGATTAAAGGAGTGGCCCTGATTCCGATGGGTGGCGGAACCTATATCATGGCGCTGAATGCGGCCATGCGCAAAGCCCTGCACAAAAAGAAAGGAGCGATGCTGACCCTCCGCCTCTCTATTGATAAACAGCCCTTGACCGTACCCCCGGCCTTACTGGAATGCCTGGCAGATGAACCGGAAGCCCGGGATTTTTTCGAGCAGCTCAAAGCCTCGCACCGCAATTATTTTATCAAATGGATAGGAGGGGTTAGCTCAGAAGCGGCTGTGGCCAAACGGATCGCCCAGGTGGTAACTGCCATGCTGCGTAAACAGGATTTTGTTGCCATGATCCGAAGCCAAAAGGCCGAAAAAGCCAAATGGGAAGGTCGTTAATACGGCTGGTTCCGCTTATCCCTTTCATTTGTACAACATGTAGAATAGTCGTAACTTCTCTGTCAGTTTACTGACATGAAAACCCTTTGTTTATTTACCTGTATCGTGTTGCCGCTTTTCTCAGTGGCCCAGGTGAACATGAGTGCTTCCGGAACAGAGATCAGAGATATCTACGACATAAGCGGCCGCCCGCTTGTAACACTGAATAATACGCCGGTAGTGGGCAGTCCGTTGTTTGCAGACAGTTGGGCAAAAGGCACCGTTACTTTCGCCAGTGGCAGGTATATCACCAATGCTATGCTGCGTTTTAATGTGTACAGTAATGAGCTTGTCTATAAAGTAGGGGATATGGTCTTTAGATTTCTTGATCAGGTGCAGTCGTTCCAGCTAACCTACGGAGATGATACGGGTTCCGATACCTTTCAGTTCCGCAATGGTTATCCGGCCACTGGCAAAACCACCCCCACGGTTTTTTTGGAAGTATTGGCAACCGGCGGGCGGTACCAGTTATTGAAGCATCATTTTAAGGTACTAAAAGATTATTACGAGTATGGATCAGCGCCTACCAAAGCCTACCGTGATGGAACAGAACTATGGCTCTACGATAGTAAAACCCAGGGGATGACCCAGGTGCGCAGCATCCATGAACTGGTCAAAGAGATGCCTGATCTGGCTGCTTTACCCATCAAACAACCGCTGCACAAGTCCGGTCCGGCAATGGAAAAAGTGCTGGTAGCCTTCATCAACCGGTTGGAGTAGGCTGCGGGGGACCGCTCATCCATTTTTCAGAAAAAGTCTGCCCTAAAACTTACTACTTAGTAAGTTTTTAGTATTTTCAATCTGTGGCCCCCAGAAATATTGATACAAAACAGGAGATACTGCGGATCGGAATGGATCTGATCAAGCGGTATGGATACAATGCATTCAGTTATGCAGATATATCCAAAGCACTGGATATGAAAAATGCAGCTGTGCATTATCATTTCAGGGGAAAAGAAGATCTGCTGACAGGGATACTGGACCAGTACCTGAATGATTATGTGCTGATGGGGAAACAGTTACAGGGCTCCGGCTTTACCGCTTTGCAGAAACTGGAAAAGTTTATCGAGCGGTATTCTGTATTAACAGAAATGGAATGTATCTGTATTATCGGCTCTGTGGCATCGGATTTTAATACGCTGCCGGAATCGGTCAAAGTGAAGATCAAAGAGCTGGTTTCGCTGGTATTACAGATGGTAGAAAAAACGCTGCAGGAGGGTAAGAAGCGAGGGGAGTTTCATTTTACCGAATCTGCCAAAACCCAGGCTTTGCTGATCATGACCAACCTGGCCGCCGGTGTGCAGCTGTCGCGGATTACAGGTAAGTCCGATTATGAGCTGATCCGTAAGGCGCTGGTAAGACAGGTAAAAGGATAATTTTTTTGACCCTATAACTTACTTATTAGTAAGTAATTAACAACCTTGTAAAAACACACTATATGAAAAAAATGATCGCATCGCTGCTGCTGGCAGCTGCAAGCTTCAGTTATGTTGAAGCACAATCTTCTTCCGATTTCCAGAAAGGAACGGTTCTCACGGCTGCCAATGAAAGCCTGGAGGGAAGCATCCGCGACCAGGCGGTTAAAAAAGGAACCATCCTGTTTCAGTCGGCCTCTGGCAAAAAAACCGTGTATAGTCCGGCAGAAATTGCGGGGTATAACCTCAATGGCAGCAGTTATATTTCCTATGCCAGCGATTTTTATAAGGTACTGGTGACTCCCGGTAAGGCAGGGTTATACCAGCGGGTAACCGATAACAGCGGCAAAATGTTATACAATGGCGCGGAAGTGATCAGTGTAACCACCGCAGAAGGCAAGGCAGGTGATTATTATATTCAACTGCAGTCAGACAGTAAATGGGTCCGCATTACACAGAAAGATTTTGAAGCAACAGCAGCTTCACTTTTCTCAGGCTGTCCTTCTGTAACCGATGCAATAAAAAACAAACAGCTTGATTACACCCAGTTAAGCAAACTCGTGCAACAGTATAATAGTTGCGGTAAGTAAGCACAATAGCCGGTAACTGCGGGTATGTTCCCCCGGCATACCTGCAACTGGCTGTTGGCTAAATTGTATATTTGGTATTATTTACCAAATGGATAGCACACTGATTCTTGCGAATGTTAACAGGCTGATCTCGCTGTCTGATGATCAGCAATCTTTATTTACATCCCTACTCAAATACAAAAAACTCAGGAAAAGGGAATACCTCCTGCAGGCCGATGATATCTGCCGGTATGAATATTTTGTGATAGCCGGATGTCTGCGTTCTTATTACCGCGACGATATGGGGGCTGAGCATGTTGTACAGTTTGCCATTGAAGACTGGTGGATAGGCGATATGCGCAGTTTTATCACCCAAACGCCGGCATGGCTCTACATTGATGCACTGGAAAATACAGAAGTGCTGATGCTGTTGAAAGACGACCTGGATAACTTGTATGCAGCTGTTCCCGAATTTGAGCGCTATTTCCGAATACGCATTCAGAATGCACTGGTATCGGAACAACAAAGATTAGGTGCTATCCTAAGTAAAACCGCAGAAGAACGATACCTTGATTTTATCGAGAGATACCCCTTTCTCGAAAAGCGTGTTCCTCAATTACAGATTGCTTCCTACCTGGGCATTACACCGGAATTTTTGAGTAAGATCCGTGCCAGAATTGCCAGAGAAAAATAAAACAGCTTAATCTGGTTCAAGTATATTTCTTAATCTATGTTATTGGATAGTAGTGCTCAGGCTGGTGATTTTTGCAGCGTAAAATATTATTCAATGAAACAAATGATTTTCAAAACAGAGAAGAACTATACCGGCCTGATCGCTAGGCTATCTATAGGACTTATTCTTTTCCCCCACGGTGCACAGAAAGCGCTGGGTTGGTTTGGCGGGTATGGTTTTTCCGGAACCATGCAGTTTTTTACAGATATGGTGCACCTGCCATGGCTGGTGGGCTTAGCAGTGATCCTGATCGAATTTGTCGGTTCCATTTGCCTGCTACTGGGTTTGGCCGGAAGAGTATGGGCCTTAGCTGTTATCGGGTTGATGATCGGCATTATTCCCCAGCATACCGCGAATGGCTTTTTCATGAACTGGTTCGGCAACCAGAAAGGAGAAGGGTTTGAGTATCACCTGCTGATGATCGCACTATCAATCATCGTATTGACAGTAGGGAGCGGCAAAATGTCTATTGACAGAAAGTTATCTGTATAAAACAGGAAAGAGAGGCTGAAACTGTATCAGCCTCTCTTTCCTATATACAATCTTATTGGTCTATAATTCAGAGTACTCAGTCGGGTGCAAATACAACTGTTCATTTTTCGAAACCGTATTCAGGTATTCAGGCATTACTTTCAGTTTTGTCCATTCCGGATCTGCACCAAAAACTTTCCAGTGTTCATCTCTGTCGGCCATATTGTTGAAACTGGTCATATACATCAGGTTCGGCATTTTGCTGCCGGCAATCACTTCGGCATAAAAAACCGCATTGAAATTGAGGCGCCTGAAGAGTGCAATTTCTCCGCCCGCATTAAACATCTTCACTTTCTGGCGATACAGCCTTTCGGTAGGGCCCTCATAACTTCTCAATTCATATACCCGATCTGTTTTGTTACCCGAAAGTTCCGGGGCTTTAAAAGAAGGCATTAAAGGGAAAGCTTTCAATACGATATTCTCAATCCTTTTGTAGGCCGGTTCGTTGAAAGCTGTATTCCAGTAGGCATCTCCGTCTTGCTGCAAACGGGTATCTTTCACCAGCAGATCTTCCAGTGAACTCACCTGCTCCAGGGATTTCAAAGGAAGGAAGAGATAAATTCTTTTTTCAGCGGCTGTATCATTACCGATCCAATGAAATACCCCCACTTTACTGATGCCCGCTCTGTGCAGGGCAGGCAGGTAGGCATTTTTCAGGAAAGCATCTACTTTCTGTACCTGTTCATTGCTGGCGAGGCGGTAGAGTTTGATCTCGTAATAATCTCTTTTGGGTTCTTTTTGTGCGCTCACTGTTGTCTGGTATAAGCCAACAAACAGTAACAGGATACATAGTGTTTTTTTCATGGTAGTTGTATGGATTAATCAGTATGGGTTAAACGATAGATGAGTAAAGCGGCCCTTTGTATCAGCAAAGGAAATTCTTTCAGGTTAATGGTTTCGCCCGGTGCATGTGCTCCCCGGCCGGAGGCACCCAGTCCGTCAATGCTGCCTTTCATGTACCGGGCCACATAAGAAATATCACCGGCACCTCTTGCACCCGGGTCGCCGGCTTTGGTAGATCCCAGGCCCATGGCTTCGGTAACTCCACTCACCACTTCGAGTAGCTGGTTATTCCCTTCAGTAGGCTCCATGGCGGGGATACCGTCCTGAAACCTGATCTCCGCCCTGCTGCCGTTGAGATTATTGGCAACGATCCTGCGCATTTTTTCTCTGGCAGCATCTTTCTGGGCCTCCGTTAAAAAGCGGAGATCACCTGTTACCACCGTTTCGGGCGAAATGATATTGGTTTTTCCCATGGCTTCACCGCGGGCTTTGGATTCCTGGTATTGCATTTCAGAACCACCGAGTATCAGGCCGGGATTAAACGTAAGGTATTTTTCTGTGCTCAGGTCCTCGCGGAAACTGTTCAGGATCCGTGCGGCCTCATAAATTGCACCATATCCGGAACCCTTACTGAATACCCCGGATGAATGGCCTGTTTTACCGCTGACATGCAGTTGCCATCCACTGCTGCCCCTGCGTGCAGTGGCAATAGAGTTGAGGCCATTGGCTCCTTCAAATGCCAGTGCCAGATCGCAGGTTTTAGCCCGTTCTATAAAATCTTTGCGACTTACACTGGTGGGTTGTCCCGATTTCTCTTCATCCCCGGTAAAATAAACGACGATCCGGGTATCATGCAGTAAACCCGCCGCCTGCAAAGCCTGCAGGGCAGCGATCACCACCACATCTCCGCCCTTCATGTCATTGGCCCCCTGTCCGGTAGCCGTTGTATCATTCAAACGGGTATAGGGCGTAAAAGCCATATCGGGTTCAAAAACAGTATCGAGATGGCCGATGATAAACAGTTTTTTTCCTTTTTTCCCGTTACGGGTGGCAACCAGGTGTCCGGCTCTCTTCAGCGAATCGGGTAAACTCACCCATTCTGTCTGAAACCCGGCTTTTGCAAATTCGCGGGCAAAAACATCTCCCACTTTTTTAACCCCGTTAATATGGAGGGTGCCACTATTGATATTCACTACTTCTTCCAGCAATTTTTCAGTAGCAGGCAGATGAAGTTTAATATAACTGATCACTTTTTTTTCTGTGTCGGATAAAGGTTGCGAAAAAATAGACTGGCTTAGAAGCAACGCCAGAACAACGGCTGGTATCTTACTCATGTGGCATTTATTGAGAGCCACCAAGTTAAGTAAGAATTGCCTGCTTTACAAACCTGTAAAGAAATCGTAAGCACTATTCCCCGGAGTGATGTTTCAGCAGCTGGTATGCATGGGCATCGCTTTGTCTACTACAAAATCTGTAGACATTTATCGGTATAAAAAGTTCTTTAACAAATTATTGAAGCAAGTCCGCACGGTTATTGCCTTTCCGCGAGTAAAGGGATCAGCGTATGGTACAATGCTACATCATTAAAACAACCACTATGAAAACAAAAAACATCTTTCTGGCCGCCTTGCTGGCTATTGCTGTATCCGCTGTGATGACAGCCTGTAACAAGAGTACTTCTGCTGAATCAAATGCGGCAGGTAAAGAGCAATTGTCTTTGTATCTGACGGATGGTCCGGGTGTATTTGATAACGTATATATCGATATCCGTTCAGTAAAAGTATTGGTAGATACGAGTAAAGATACCCGCAGGCATGACAATGACGATTGGGACAGGAGAGGAGAGGATGATAAGAAAAAAGATTCTTCATTTGTATGGGAAGACCTGGGCATCAAACCCGGCATCTATGATATCCTAAAATTCAGGAATGGTGCTGATACCATTCTCGCATCAGCGGGCATTACCAAAGGTTCTATCCGTTTGATCAAAATTGAGTTGGGAACCAATAATACACTGGTAAAAGACAGTGTAATCTACCCTGTTCAACTGCCACCGAACGATAAGAACTATGTACTCATCAAATTAAAAGGTGGAGAGTGCGAGGAACATGCTCCCGGCAAAAAACGCCTGTGGCTTGATTTCGATATCGCCCGTTCGATCGTTGAAAAAAACAACCAGTTTTTCCTGAAACCCGTATTCCATTTTTTTGTGGTGAATAATTCAGCCATGGTGGCGGGAAAAGTTACCCCTAAGGAAGCCAAAGCGGTGATCACCCTGTATAACCAGACAGATACTGCTTACGCGCTGCCTAACCAGGAAGGTTATTTCAAAATGAGAGGACTGAAGGAAGGTAATTATTCACTCTATGTGAATGCTTCCAATGGTTATTTCGATACTACGTTAAACAATATTTCCGTAAAAGCAACAGGCGAAACCTCTGTTGGTATTATCACGCTTCGTAAGTAATGAATCACAATAACAGAAAAGGGAGCCTGGTGCTCCCTTTTTTTATGCGCCGGATTGTTTGTACATTTCCTTATGCAAAACAATACTTTCCTGCTCTAT
Source organism: Chitinophagaceae bacterium (assembly GCA_004297075.1). Classification (GTDB taxonomy): domain Bacteria; phylum Bacteroidota; class Bacteroidia; order Chitinophagales; family Chitinophagaceae; genus Sediminibacterium. The sequence goes on along the minus strand of SCVK01000034.1, from coordinate 4,362 downwards.
GGTGCCAATGGTTATACCGGACAGCTGATAGCCCGTATGGCGGCAGACCATGGCTTGCAACCCATTCTGGCCGGCCGTAACGAAGCGGCACTCAGCAAACTGTCTGATGAGTTGGGATATCCTTACCGGGTCATTGATCTGTCTGATACAAAAGCCCTGGAAGCTACTTTGCTTGAAGTGCCGGTTGTGTTGCATGCCGCAGGACCTTTCCAGTTTACGGCCCGCAAAATGATCGAAGCCTGCCTGGTTACACATACCCATTATCTCGACATAACCGGGGAAATCGGTGTTTTTGAAATGGCCAAAAAATACCATGCACAGGCAGCAGATGTGGGAATCATGGTGATGCCGGGTGTTGGTTTTGATGTAGTGCCCACTGATTGCACGGCCTTGTACCTGAAAAATCAATTGCCCAACGCTACCCACCTGCAGCTGGCTTTTGCCACACTGGGTGGAAAACTATCGCACGGTACCGCCACTACCATGGCCGAAGGGCTGGGCGAGGGCGGAGCGGTAAGGGAAAACGGGAAAATTGTACGCAAACCACTGGGACATAAAGGCCAATGGATCGATTTTGGGGTAAAGAAAATGTTTGTGATGTGTATTCCCTGGGGAGATGTGTCTACCGCTTATTCCACTACCGGCATTCCCAATATTGAAACCTATACTGGTGTAGCTCCCAAAACCTTCAAGCTTTTAAAATGGCAATTTCTCTATAACTGGCTGCTGCGCACTTCTTTTATCCGCAACAGAGCCAAACAGCAGATCAAACAGAAGCCGGCCGGCCCTTCAGACGATATGCGCAGCAAAGCCATGAGCCTTGTTTGGGGAGAAGTGAAAAACAAGGCCGGTGAAACCCGCTCGGTTCGTATGCGCTGCCCGGAAGGATATACTTTAACCGCTATCAGCAGCCTGCTCATTACCCGAAAGGTTTTAGAGGGTAATTTCAAAACAGGGTATCAGACACCCGCAGGGGCCTATGGTGCCGATCTGGTACTGGAAATTCCGGGTGTTACCAGAGAAGATCTATAAGTTTTATTAATTTTGTCCCCCTTTTTCATTTTAATATATCCGCTACATGGCCACAAACCGCAAAGCTGCTATTGGCTTTATCTTTATTACGCTGTTGATTGATGTAACAGGTTTTGGTGTGATCATCCCCGTAATGCCGAAACTGATCGAACAGTTATTGGGAATCGATGATATCAGTAAAGTGTCGCAATATGGCGGATGGTTAACCTTTGCCTATGCTTTCATGCAGTTTCTCTTTGCGCCTGTATTGGGTAACCTGAGTGATAAATATGGGAGAAGACCTGTTTTGCTTTTCTCGCTTTTTGGATTCGGGATCGATTATATTTTCCTCGCTTTTGCACCCTCCATTATCTGGCTCTTTGTGGGCCGTTTGATTGCAGGTGTTACCGGAGCCAGTTTTACCACCGCTTCTGCCTATATCGCCGATATCAGTACCCCCGAAAACCGTGCGCAGAATTTCGGGATGATCGGCGCCGCTTTCGGGCTTGGTTTCATCATCGGCCCGCTGATCGGTGGTTTGCTGGGCGAGTTAGGTCCACGTGTGCCTTTTATGGTGGCTGCCGGTCTGGCACTCACCAACTGGTTATATGGCTACTTTGTGTTACCCGAATCGCTCGACCAGGAACATCGCCGCCCCTTTCAATGGAGAAGGGCCAACCCACTCGGCTCATTGCTGCAGCTGCGCAAATACCCGGCCGTAGGCGGATTGGTAGGCTCATTTGTTCTGGTGTACCTCGGTGCACATGCTGTGCAGACCAACTGGAGTTATTTTAATATCGAAAAATTTCATTGGTCGCCGAAAATGATCGGCTTTTCCCTGGGTGCGGTGGGGTTGCTGGTAGGACTGGTACAGGGTGGATTGGTACGGGTTATCAATCCCCGCATCGGTAATGAAAGGAGTGTATATATCGGTCTGGGTTTATATGCTTTGGGACTGCTGCTTTTTGCCTTCGCCTCTCAAAGCTGGATGATGTTTGTGTTTCTGATTCCTTATTGTTTGGGAGGGATCGCAGGTCCTGCGCTGCAATCCATCATTTCAGGCCATGTGCCACCCAGCGAACAGGGTGAATTACAGGGAGCTTTAACGAGTCTTATGAGTGCCACTTCTATTGTAGGGCCTTTGATTATGACTAACCTATTTGCTTATTTTACCCGAAAAAACGCGCCCATTTATTTTCCCGGATCTTCTTTTTTCCTGGGCTTCCTGTTCATGCTGGGCAGTGCTATCTGGGCCTATGTAGTGTTGCGTGCAGAGAAAGATCCGGCAGGCACTGCATAGCGGAACATTTTTTAGTGTAACATGGTTATGTGATAGTTGAAAGTGCTATTCTGTATTACTTTCACAGATTAAGCTTTTATATGTCACTAAAAATAAGCTGGAAATATCTCATCGCTTTTATTGCCCTGAATATGATCATGGGCGAATTGCATGAGCAGGCGCATATTCAGATGGGTTACCTGGTTTGCGGTTGTTATGGTCCACGTGATTTTAATGTCTGGACCACCTGCGAAACCTGCGCCCACACATCCCTGGCCTATTGGGCAACAGTAATGGGCCCTGTCTTCTCCTATCTCGTGTATTGGTTCTCTGCTTTGTTTTTACTGAAACAGGCAAATACAAGGAGAAACAAGTTGGGTATAGCACTGCTCTTTGCCACATTACCCTTTGCCCGCATTTTCACCGCCTGTATGGGTGGGGGAGATGAGAAAACAGTGTTGGTGATGTTATGGGGAGAACAGTTTTCGCTCCCCTTACTGAAAGTGATGGCTGCGGCCTGGGTGATGCTGTTCTGCTTACCACCCCTGTGGATGGCCATTAAAAGCCTGCCTCAAAAGAACCGCTGGTGGTATGCAGCAGGTTTTTGTATCGGCCCGCTGCTGTTTGGCGTATTCTGGCAAAGATGGGTACTCAAAAATGCTTTGTCGATGGAATGGTGGAAGGATACCTATATAGCGGGAACACCCTTACTCGTGATCCTGCATTTTCTCCTGATGCTGGTATTGCTGATCCGATTCCGGAAGGCGTTAACGGAATAAACAGATAATATCAAACAGCCTTTTTCTGCACCCGTAAATAATACCTGAAGCGGATGATGATGGCCGCAATCACCAGCAGGAAACAGCATTCAGAAAAGAATTTTTCAGCATCCAGCCAGTCGGTGGGCCTGTCTTTTAACAAGGGATCCATTAACAATCCATGCACCAGAAATAGTAAAGCAGTGGCATAAGATACCAGGTGAATATTCTTCCACAACCGGAATCCCAGGTTCTTTTTAATAACTTTTTGCGTGGTGATGATCACGAGCAGTAATGCATAAAAACTGATCGTTCCCATCAGCACCACTGTACTTTGTTTGGGGGCATTTACAGGCCAGAGTACCTGCTGCCAGGTAAACTGTTGTTCCTTATCCAATAGCAGAAACACTGGGTGCAGTACTACAAAAAATAAAGCAATATACGCCGTCCAGTTATGCAGGTCGTCTATACTGATCTGCTGTACGGCAGAAGGTAATTTCTTCCAATACACCGAACGTTTATAGGCAGTACTCAGCAGCATACCCAGCAGAAAATTAAAGGTCAGCAGTCCGGTGGCACAAAGTCCCATGGCACCTGAAATATCAAGATAGCTCAAACCAAACATAGCCAGTTAGTTGATCATTTTTGTGTTGATTAAAAGAGATACTATTTCACCCGGCTGCTGAACCAGCTTTGCCTGATCTGCTGCATGGCTTCCGTAACCGTTTTGCCGGATTGTTCAAAAGATACCACAGAAACAGTTGCATTTTCTCCCAGTACCAGGCGGGTCTGTTTTTCTGTATCCCTGTGTTTATAGGTAACAGTAATAGCTTCACCCGGCTTTTTGGTAGAAAGAAAACTGTTGATGTCCAAGGGCGTTTTTACCTGTGTTTCATCCAGTTGCAGTATCTCATCGTCTATATCCAGTCCAGCTTCGTAAGCCGGACTACCTTTCGTGGTATTGCTCCCGATCACCAGTTTACTTCCGTTCGCCCTTGTGTTGGCACCCAGCCAGGCTTTGCCTTCTCCTGTTTTCACCAGATCATATCCTGCTTTGCCCAATAAAGTTGCATAATCGATCATCTCGTGCCCGTTAATGTATTTGCTGAAAAAAGCGGCTGCAAAATCATTATCTGTTACAGAAGCCAGCGCTTCCTGCATGCCGGCAATGGTATACGCTGTTTCGGTTTTGCCAAAACGCTTCCACATGGCCTGCATGAATGCGTCCAGTGTTTTCTGGTATTTTGTCTGCATTTCCAGGTCAAGTGCCAATGCAATGGCCGCTCCGTAAGTATAATAGGAACTGAACATATT
>SCVK01000300.1 GCA_004297075.1 Chitinophagaceae bacterium | reverse complement strand
AGGACTGGTCAGATCGTTGATAGCCACTACCTCAATTCCTTCCATGTTATAGATCTGGCGAAAAACCAAACGGCCGATACGACCGAAGCCGTTGATGGCAACTTTAACTGTACTCATTGAATTCCGTGTTTTAAAATGAAAAAATCGAAAACGAGACGCAATTTACAAGGATTGGGAGGAAATAACAGATTTTTTTAGATAACGGACGTTTGTTTATGTGAGGCGTGAGTAGTCAGTGGTGAGTAGGGAGTGTTTGAGGATAGCATGACTCCTGCCTGCCAGCCTCACGATTCACGACTCACTACTCACTACTGCCGCGCCACCATTGGATTTGCGGGGAGTTTGGTGGGAGCCTGAAATATCCAGTCTGCCACCCTATTCACGCCCCAGGTCTCATGTGAGTGGTCAGCAGTGAGTAGGGAGTTTGAGAATAGCATGCCTCCTGCCAGCCCCCTACTCGCGTCTCACGCCTCACGTCTGACGACTCACGACTCACTACTCACCACTCACCACTCACCACTGACTACCCCGCCCCCCGCGCCCCCACTGCATTTGCGGGGAAAAGCGCTAATAATTGCCATTAATTTTCAAAAATGTTTGGCAGAAAAGGTGTGGAAACCTATTTTTGCGTCCCATTAAACGAACGGCCGGTTCGTCTATCGGTTAGGACAGCCCCCTTTCACGGGGCAAAGACGGGTTCGATTCCCGTACCGGCTACAGAGCTCACCATTGCGGTGGGCTTTTTTGTTTTCTGCCCACATTCACATTGTCTTCTTGTATTCCCTACCAGCAAGTTATTACGTAGTGGAGTTTCTGCGGTTTATGGAGTGCTCATTACTCTTTTAAACAAGAACTACTTCAACCGGGTTTTCAACTGCTTCTAAGTCGCTGAGTCCCCTACCGGGAGACATCAGCGGAGACGTTTAGGATTGTTTTGTAAAAGAACACTCTACGGAGAAAAAAAGGCCATAACTTTTGAGCCATTCCCTTTGTCCTCCAGAAATGGGTATGTATCTTGATTCACCGAATTATACATTTGCCCACAATGACAACCAGCGAAAAAAGCCGGTAGCAGCACCGGCAACAGTTTCTGGAAATTCCGCTTTATTATTAACCCGATGAATTAAAGATGAAAAAATATCAGCGATTAGAGAAACGTTCACCACAACCGAAAAAAACAAAAAAGAAGTTATCAGATTTCGATATGTCTGTTTTACTCGCTTTATTCGGGGTGGTTATTTTGGCAACTGTGATCCTGAATAAAACATTTGATTTCTCTATTCCCATTTTTGGTGAAGAACTCGATCTGTTCGGGATAAATTGGAAAATTTACGTAAAACGTAATCGACTTTGGTTCATTGTGTCAAGCCTTATGATTGTTATTGGGGTATTAAAAGCAATAACGATTGTTATCTCGATAAATAACAAAACCAAACAGAACAAAAGTCCAAACAAGCAGTAATATTATCCTTGCTGCTCTTCTCGATCCGCAAACAACATAATCACTTTTTTCATCGATATATCCGTCATAACAAAACTCAGGCAGTAATGATTGACAAAATACCGTTTTGCTATAGCCACGGATGCCGTTAAATCCTCTCCCGAGAAGTGTTTGGTTCGGATCTTTCCTGTTGTCTTGTGAATAAAGATTGCCCTGAATAATTTTTGATCCATTGCGCGTAGATTAATCGGCAAATATACCTGCATACACAAAAAAAAGTTTGATTGTCGTAAGATGACAATAACTGTCTTTAGAGTATAGTTATTTAAAAACGATTTTTGGGGAATTAAATATCGTAACGAAGAGATGTATAGTGTAATTCAACAGGATCTTCAAAAGGTTTAGGCAACTTATTAAAATCGAAATGCACCTCTGAAAAAATGTACACGTGGTTATTGAAAACAAAATCCTCATAACGAAGGACAATTTCGTTTGTCCGTGAATCTTTCTGATGTACCAATTTGCCGTGCTCAAAAATCTTATCCGTGCTTTTAATCATGGATGCTGCAACGAGGAAAGGGTCTTTGCAAACCGGTATATAGTAACTTACAAATTTTTCGTTGGTGCGCAGATTCAGGTGTAATGTTGCGGCAACCGTTACAGTTTCTCCATAATTGTCAAGTTTATAGGTTTTTGTCAACCCCATCGCTCCATCGATCCGCTCATGAAACCTGGCTTCAATTTGTGTATAATTCGGATGAATCTCCTGGGTAGGTTTAGGGTCAACACGCTTTCCTTTGCCATCTTTCACAATCCAATGATCACCGCCTGATCCAAAGCTCATGCTATTTGTCCCTTGTACATCCCACGTAAGCAATTTCCCTGTCCAGACAAGCTTACCGGCTTCATCAACATCTACAGCCGAATCTAAAGTATCATAGGAACCCTGGTCAGCGGTTCGTTTGATCTTAATGAATTCAACCGAGACGAACTGTAGGTGTTTGTCAACGAATGACGGCTCAAGGGCTACATTATCTGCATTGCCAAACATAGCGATCGTCGGGTAAATGATACCTTGCATCGGTGGTCCTAACAACTTGTTTGCTATAGCGATACTCAACTTATACAAATAAGCTTTTTCCTTAGGGATTTTTTGCGTGAACACCTTTGCCAGGTAATTATATACTGCTACATTTTCTTTGGATGTTTTTCGCATGTGGTCGGCAAAAGGATATTCAAAAAAATCTCTTGTACTTTTCAATTCTCTTGCCACTTCGTCTGTAAACCCCACATGGTTGAGTGCCATTTTAGTGTTTGTTTTCCAAACAGAAATTGCAAGTGTGTCACCTTCGGACGGGTTCAATTCGAACATCGGGATGGTTTTCCCAATGGTTCCATAAAATATCGATCGTCCCTTATCGTTAGCTCTTCCAAAATTGGCAACAAGTTCCTTGGGGGGATAGGTGAGTTCTTTTAAATACTCAGGCTTGTCGCATATACGCCCGCGAAATATATATGTATCCGGTGGATAGATAGGGACGGATGTGTAGTACCCTTTTAGCAACGGATTGACGAGCTTCTCCAGTTCTGCGATTGAAATCTTCGCGTAGTTAATACTTTCCAGTTTCTTTACTATCTGGAGTACCCGCTTTTTTGTAATGGTCTTTGTAGTCAATCGGTCTGCAAGTTTGCTTTAACATTATTAATGGGAATCGATCATCCATTGCGTAAAATTAATCTTTTAAATGCGCAAGCCAGGTTATCGCCTCTCGATAGCGCCGGCATAGTCCGTTTCGGAGCACAGTCAGCCAATTATACGCCCGCTTTCACAGTATAATATATTTCTATAATATATTTGTCCCCTTAGACGCCTTTCTTATTCCATTACCATGAAAATCAGGGGTTTTGTCCGTTCAAACACTCTACCATTGCTGCTTAGACGTTAATTGTATTACCAAATACCATTGAGAATCAATATCTTAAAGTAATATGTGAAAAATCACAAAGCCATATGTGAAATTTCACATAGTTTTATGTGGTAAATCACATAACATTCTGTGATTTATCACAACTATGTCGACTTTCCTATTTTCGATCAGCATTACAAACCTACTCTTTCTAGCAGTGGCGGTATCGAGCATTTTCATTGCTTGGCGGTCAATTATCGGAAAAAGGACCGTTATGCAACAAATAGACGAGTTAAAGGAAATCCACGAACAAGAAATAATTAAAGCTTCCGTTGAAAGTCAAAACATGACACTACAAATATTATCTGCTGAATTGCACGATGATGTTGGCCAACAATTGGCGGCATTGGGTGCGACATTAGTAGCGCTCCAAAAAGAGATTTCGCCAAATGGGGAAAGTCTTTTTCAAGAGTGTATGAGTTTATTATCAAACAGCAAAAATAAGGTCAGGGACTTAAGCCGCGAGATTTACAAAGATGTGAATTCGCCCGATTTGCTTTTTTCAATTAACAAAGAACTGCAAAGAGCGGCCACCACACAACAATACAAAACTGTCTATCTCATAAACAATAGAATTTTTGATCTCGAAGCGGCTTATTTATTTGACCTGTCACAAAAACAAAAGATTCTAATCTTTAGAATTTTCCAGGAAGCATTAAGCAACATAATCAAGCACGCACATGCCACAGCAATTACTGTAAGCATACATTATACTGAGTCTTTGTTTGAAATTATTATTGGCGATAATGGCTGTGGAATTGAAAAGAAAAATTATCGCATCGATCACGCAGGGATAGGACTGAATACCATGAAGGTGAGATCAAAATTATTACACGGAACTTTCTCTATAAAAAATGATATCCCTGACGGTACGATCGTCCGCTTGATTGTTCCATTAAACACACATAAAAATGCACAGCACTAAAAATATAAAAATAGGATTAATAGATGACCATCAATTATTTCTAAGGTCATGTCAACTAATGCTGAGAAGTTTCTCAGGGGAGGACTACATATTTAATGTTGCATTTGAAGCATTGAACGGTGCCTTAGGGATTGAAAAGTTACAAAGTCTTTCACCAGATGACCTGCCTGATATTATTCTTATTGATGTCAATATGCCGGTCATGAATGGTATTGAAGCTACTAAAGTTATATCGCGCGATTATCCATCAATTAAGATTTGTGCTTTAAGTATGAATGATAATGATGCGGTAATTATAGATATCATCAAAGCAGGTGCCTGTGCTTACTTCTTAAAAGAAATGCATCCAGATGAACTCGAGCAAGCAATCAAAGAAATCTATGAAAAAGGATTTTATAATGCTGACGCTTCTAATATCAATTTTAGAAGGCTTCTCCAACGTGAAAAGGAATCGGTTCATATCTCAGACAAAGAGAAGCAATTCTTGCGGCACAGTTGCAGTGATCTAACTTACAAGGAAATCGCCGCACTAATGAGCTTGTCCGAGCGAACGATCGAAGCTTATAGAGAAACATTATTTAAAAAGCTAAATGTTTCATCCAGAGTTGGGTTAGCAATGGAATCAATTAGAAGAGGGTTGGTTAACTTATAAAATAAACCACATGAGCAGTATAGAACCAAAAGGACCGAAAGTATTTACAATAAGCTTCCTGGGAATGAAATGCTCTATCATTAACCCAGATAAATGGTCGATCTTCTTGACCTGTCTTTTTATTGCCTTTTTTATCGCTATCATTTGGCTTGTAAAACACTAATAAACACATATTGAACGCTGTTTCTAATATCGAAGAACGGATTAATTTCCAACAATAACATGAACACGCTTATCGGAATCGCTATCGACACCTACATGGAAAAACCACTCAAAATGATCCCCTAATACCAGAGTAAACTAGTCCCCACTCGCCAGAGCATAGTGACCCCCTTGCGCCAATTCAAAGTGCCCCCCTAAAAGTTGGTAAAAGGATTAATTGTTTTTGTAGTAAAAAGGATGAGGTTCTTGGTTCACCAAGCCCTTGTTTTTCATGTTTAACAAAACAATTGAGATGTTTACAATACGTCAGAGACTTCGTCTTTACGCTTCGGGTAAGGGCTCCAAATACATCAGCCAGTCAACCGGTGTGGCCCGTAATACGGTTAAAAAGTACCTGTACAGGTATGTGTTATCAGAAAAAACAATCGAACAGATCGAGGCAATGAGTGATGCACAGATGTCCGGTTTGTTTTTGATCAAAGGGCACATAGAAGTGGTCAACAACCAGTTATCAGATTTAGAACCGCTGCTGCTTTTATATGCTGCTATGCTTAAAAATCATGGTGTAACCAAAGGGATGGTGCATGCACCAGAAGCTATCATGTACCTACATCTTCGCAGTTTACCTATAAAGCATACCCCTCCAGGCGCTTAGGCATTATTCCCCAAACAACACTCAATTTACCTTGCTCTACAGGCCAAAAAACACTCAGAATTCAGCCTGTTACAATTCGTTGATAATCCGCCAGTAACCCGCAGATAACCCGTAGATAACCCGCCTCTTTAAAGAAGTGGGATGTAAGGGAAAGATTGATGAGTAAATAACCTGTTATCCCTGAACAGAGACCCTGTCAAGGGTATAGCAGGATTAGCAGGAACAGCCTGTTAGATTGAAGTAAACTAACTGATTATCAGGCAGATCATTGATCATGTACTGAAATCGTTGGCAACCTGCTATTCACCGCTTAGCGGGAAGTTAGCAGCAGAAAATTTGCTCTTTCTCGCCTGTCCTTCTTTTATTGATCTTGCTTAGACATTCTTTTATCTTGCTGATAATCAGCTTGTTTTAATAAGATCTGGCAAAGAGAAATAGCAAAAACAAGGCTTTCTTTATCCAGACCTGTGATTGATATGGCATTTCAATACTGCAAAACTGCGGATGCACGGTAACCCCCTACCGGGCAACATCAGCCGGGATGTTCAGGATGGCTTTGTTTTACAGAACATGCTGTAGAGAAAGAAAAGAATGGTTGACAAAATAATAAATTTATGTACTTTTGTCAACAACCGCCAAACTCCGCTATCATGAACCCCTTTCCCGAAAGACTCCGCGCAGCACGTAAAAAAAAAGGCTGGTCACTGCAGGATCTGGCTAATCATATGCCCGTATCCATTTCAAAGCAGTCACTTAACAAGTATGAGGCTGGGCTTATGCAGCCAACCGGTGAAGTTTTGGTGGCACTTGGAAAAGCATTGGATGTAAAGGCAGACTACTTTGCAAGACCCCTGATGGTAGACCTTCCCCCGGTAGCGTTCCGCAAAGCCGCTTCTCTTCCTGTTAAACAGATAGAAAGCATTAAAGAAACCGTTCGGGATGTTATTGAAAGATACCTCGAGGTTGAGAACCTGCTTCAGATCAATGATCAGTTCATCAATCCGCTGCCAGCGCATATTGTGCAGGAACCCGAAGAAGTTGACGATCTCGCATACGCACTGCTCAAACACTGGAAAGTGGGTATCGATCCGATTCCGAATGTTATTGAGATGCTGGAAGAAAAAGGCATTCGTGTTATAGAAATCCCCGGCCCTGCTTCTTTTGACGGATTAAGTACCCTGGTTGGTAAAGTAGCCGTTATTGTTTTGAATCACAACTTTTCAATAGAACGTAAAAGGTTTACCGCACTCCATGAGCTGGGACACCTGGTACTCACTATTGATGAAGCGGCCGATCAAGAAAAAATCTGTCATGCTTTTGCCGGCGCGATGCTTTTACCCGGGCAAACCCTTCAGCGTATATTAGGTGACAAGCGAAACAATATTGCACCAGGCGAACTGGTAAATATTAAAGAACAGTATGGAATCTCTACACAGGCCATCATGATGCGCGCACTCATTTTGGGAATCATTAACCAAAGTACTGCAAGCCGTTTCTTCCGGTCCATGACCGGCAATAAAAAAGAAAACGGAATGGGAAGCTTCCGTGGTAATGAAAAAAGTTACCGCTTTGAACAACTTGTATTCCGTCTTGCTGCTGAAGACATTGTCAGCATGAGTAAGGCCGCAAGTTTGGCGGGGCTGAAACTGGCTGAATTCAAAGACAAACTGGATGCACGCTAAGATTGCTATACAGGACGCCTGCATCCTTATCGACCTGATCAATATGGAACTGCTGAACGATTGCCTGCGGTTACCTTATTATTTTTGTACAACGGAGCTAATCATTGAAGAATTATATGATTGGCAAAAAGAAAAATTGTCTGCCTGTATAACAACAGGAAACTTCAGCGTTATTGCTATTACGGCACAAGACATGGCGGAAATCACATCTCTGGTGGTGAAACATCCCAGGCTATCCGCCGAAGACCTTTCGGCCTACCAATACGCTTCTACCAACCATGCAGTTTTATTAACGGGAGACAAATTACTCAGAACACTTGCTATAAATGCCAGCGTTGAGACTGGGGGCATCCTTTTTATTTTTGACCAATTGGTGGAGCACCAGATCATTCTCCCTCAAAAAGCCGCTGAATTATTAAAGGATCTTTGCCTGAGAAATAAGCGCCTTCCTACATTGGAATGTGATCAAAGAATCAAGCGCTGGCTTGAATTGGTTCGTTAACCCGCGTTCGTATTATTCAATCTTGTTCGATTGCGTCATTGGTGTCAGCCTGTTTATGTAGAATAATGGGGTATCTGTAATTAGTCAATAATACCAGATCTGCCATATAATTCCGTGACAGCAGTTGCACACCCTCCACTAAAAACCTGACCTGTAGAAATCAAGTCTTTCTTATTTGTGACAATGATAAGCAGCCTCCGTGTTTGCAGCATACATGTAAACGTTCATTTACACAACCTCTTCCTGCACTATCACCCGCTCCATACGGGGTGTGAGAAAATGAATGATGAGCCATGCCAGCAGGTAAGCGCAGCCGCAGATCAGGAACAGCAGGTTGTAGCCGGTAGTGATATTTCCTTTCAGTTTATAGAGATCCAGCAAATAGCCCACCAGCATCGGAAACAGGATGCCCCCTACCGAGCCCGCCATGCCCCCGATACCGATCACGGAGCTCAATGCTTTTTTGGGGAACATATCAGAAGCCACCGTAAATATATTGGCGCTCCAGGCATTGTGGGCGGCGGCAGCCAGGCTGATTAATCCAACCGCCATCCAGATATTGGCGGCATACCTCGCAGAAATAATGGGTATTACACAGAGTGCCGCTATGAGCAGGGTGGTTTTCCTTGCCTTAAAAACCGGCCAGCCTTTTTTGATCATACGCGATGAAAGGTATCCGCCACCGATACTTCCGATTGTAGTGGCGAGGTAAACAGCACCCAGCTGCAGACTTGGTTTGGTGAGGTCTAACGCAAAAGTGGATGAAAAATAGGATGGCAACCAGAACAGGAAAAACCACCAGATGGGGTCGGTCAGGAATTTGCCGGTGATGAAGGTCCAGGTTTGCCTGAGTCCGAGCAATGCTATCCACCTGATAGGGCGCCCCTGTTCTCCGGCCTCTTCCTGGTCGCTGTGGATATGATCATATTCTATGCGGGTGAGTCCTTTTTTGCGGGAGGGTACCTCATAAAAAAGCAGCCAGAAAATCAGCCAGATAAAACCGAGTGCACCGGTAATCAGGAACGCTTCTTTCCAGCCATAGGCCGCCAGGATCAGCGGAACCATGATGGGCGCTATTACGGCACCGATACTGGCCCCTGAATTGAATAACCCGGTAGCCAGTGCCCTTTCTTTTTTTGGAAACCATTCTGCAATGGCTTTGATGGCCGCCGGAAAATTGCCCGACTCTCCCAGGCCCAGGCCAGCCCTTACCCATACAAATCCCGTTGTACTTTTTACGAGCGAATGCAGCATGGCGGCAATACTCCAGCATATAATGGAAATGGTATATCCCAGTTTGGTGCCGATTTTATCAATGATGCGTCCAAAGAATAATAAGCCGATGGCATAGGTAAGCGAAAACGCCATCACAATTCTGCTGTAATCGGTTTCTGACCAGTTAAATTCTTTTTCCAACGTGGGTTTTAATAACCCAATCACCTGCCTGTCTATATAATTAATGGTGGTGGCAAAAAACAAAAGTACCACTACCACCCATCGAAAATTTCCTGTGTTGCTTTTCTGTGGATCAGACAAATCTGTTGGCTTCATGGTCAGTCTTTTTAGCGTATGGCTATAATAAAATGGTTATCCGTTTGTCTTTTCCAGTTTGGTAAGTTCATCACGCATCTGTTCCAGGATCTGATCGTTCACCTTAATCAGGTGTTGTGTATTACCCGCCCGCTCCCATTCCAGGAACCTGTCGTGATGGTAAAACGGTTCAGGGGTAAGTAATTCATTTTCGAGGTAACTGATCAGGCTCGAGAAATACACATCTTTTTCCCCGGCTATCATGATCCTTGCCCGCAGGGCGTTATAGGCATTCAGTTGCCGGTTAAGGGTCTGTATATAACGGGGATGGGTAAACCCTGCTGCGTCTGTTGCAGACAATACTTCTTTGACAAATACACCCGCTCCGCCTCCTGTGTTGGGTGGTTTAATGCCCATCAGCCCGGTTATAGTGGGTGAAAGGTCTGTGTGTTCGAAATAAGGAAGTACCCTGTTTTTTGCAACAGTGGGTCCTACAAATACCAGCGGCGTCATCACACTGTCTTCGTCTATCATCGGATGCCAGCCCTGTTCAGATTGTCCATGATCGGAAGTTACCACCAGCAGGGTTGATTCCCATTTACCGGTTTTCTTCAGCTCATCGATCAGCTTACCGAGTAAACGGTCTGCCTGTTCAACAGCTGTTACATAAGGTGATCCTTCGCCCCAGATATTCCGGTAGTAAGGTTGATCGGGAGATGTGGCCGAGAGGTAACGCCCCTCGTTACCGGGTGTTTGCAGGTGTATTCTGCTGTAGCGGATCTCCTGTTGTTGCAGTAGTTCCATACTACGGTTCACCACTTCTTCATCTGACAGGGCGGGTTCATGGATATTGATATCAAAGCCCCTGCTTACAGAAACATACGCTTGGGTATTGGCAATAAAAGCGGTGGTACCGGCAGGCGCAAACATTTCCTGCAGCATTTTATTGGCAGGGTTGATGAAGAGCGTGCCTTCCTGTAATACCGGGTTGGGAAATGAAGATGTATGGATGCGACCATATTCGCCAACAGTGGGATGATGGGGAACGATCATGTACGATTTTTCGATATAGGTTCCCTGTTCTATCAACTGCTTAAACACCGGCATAAACAGTTTGCCCGGCGCTTTCCAGTGAAGCCCGTCTATCAGGAATACAATCACCCTTTCCGGTTTTCCATTCAATTCTGTGTGCATACGTTTTAATTCCTCCTGCCAAATACAGCTCCCTGTTCTATCGGCATTACATTATCAGCATAAAATTTCAGCCAGTTATTTTCCAGTTTGCGCTGTTTGGGTTGCCAGTTGCGCATCCTGTTTTGGTATTCCGCTTCCGGAATCTGCAGGTCTATTTTCCTGTTATCGAGATCAATCAATATACTGTCTCCCTCTTCAATAATGGCCAGTGGTCCGCCACAGGCTGCTTCGGGCATCACCTGACCGATGGTGATTCCTTTATTCAATCCCGAAAGTTCCCCATCGGTTACCACCGCTACTGTATCTGCCAGTCCGGCTCCACTCAATGCGGCCATAAAACTACAGGCAAAAACAGTACCCGGTCCGCCAACAGGTCCCATCATCCGCAGAACCACGATATCTCCTTTTACAATATTTCCTTTGGCCAGTTCCTGCATGGCCAGGTCTTCCTCTTCATACACTCTTGCCGGCCCTTTAAAAATACGGTTTGCCCCATCAATTCCCGAAAGTTTCACAATAGCGCCTGATGGTGCAATGTTGCCGCGGATAATGGCCAGCCCGGGTTCTTTACGGAAGGGATCCGTTGTTTTCCGGATGATCGTTTCATCAATCACAGTTTCTTTGCTGAGAATAACCGAGAGTGTTGTATTCTGTACCGTTTGTACACCGGTATTCAGTTGTGATTGCAGCCTGTGCATCACCGCGTTTGTTCCACCGGCCCTGTCAAGGTCTTCGATACGGTCGGGGCCATTGGGCCTGATCTGTGTGATGAGGGAGAACCCGGCCGATTCTTCTTCAAACATTTTTACAATATCGAGATCCAGTTCCGCTTCTACAGAGATGGCAGCAAGATGTCGCACGGTGTTTACAGAACACCCGATAGAGATAGCCACCCTTACCGCGTTCTGAAAAGCTTCTTTGGTGAGAATATCCCTGGGCCGCAGATCCTGTTCTACCAACTCCATGATCTTAGCCCCTGCGGTTCTGATGATCTGTTTTAAACGATCGCTACCCGCCCGTACCGGGGTGGTTTGTGGCAGCGCCATACCCAGCGCTTCTGCCATACAATGCATGGAATTGGCCGTTGCCAACCCCGCGCAAACACCGGGCCCCTGGATGGCGCAGCGGGTCCAGTCTTTCATATCATCGAGTGTCATTTTTCCTGTCAGCAAAGTGCCCACTCCTTTATACACTTCTTCTATATCTACGGCTTTGCCGTTACAATTACCGCCCAGTTGGTATCCGCAGGGAACAACCATCGCGGGAACATTTAACCTGGCTGCCGCCATGATATGAGCGGGGGTGGTTTTATCGCAGGAGGAGAGCAGGATCATGCCATCCAGTACGGCTCCTTCCATCATCACTTCAATATCATTCACCATCAGGTCGCGGGTGGGCATGAGGTAACGCGCTTTTTTCCCGGCAGATGTTACAAAATCTGAAGGTGCAATGGTGTTGATCTCGAAAGCCAGTCCACCGGCTTCCTTTACAGCCTGCTGTGCCAGTACCGACATTTCATCCAGGTGCTGGTAACAGACAGAGAGTCCTGAAGAAGAGTTGATGATGGCGATCTTGGGTTTCTCAAAATCGGCTTCAGGAATGCCCATGGCTATCCATTGCGCCCTGCGAACGGCCCAGCGGGTGCTTCCTTCTTCAAAATTGCTTCTAAGCTTATGGTTCATGTGTATCTTTTAAATGCTGTTGTTTCATCCATTGTTTTACCATCACGCCATCCAGGTTCTTTGCTTCCTGTTTTTCATGCAGCATTAAACCACAGGCAGCTCCTGCCGCATAACCCATTCCGAAACACTGGGCCGTAACCCGGGCAGAAGCCAGCGCTTCATGTTCGGCAGACATACACCTGCCGGCTACGAGATAATTGGTGGCATTTTGCGGAACCAGGGTTTCGAATAGAATATCGTAGTAGTCATTTTCCAGCTGAACAATGGTTACTTCTCCTGTGTTATGAATCTCCATGGGCCATGCAGAATGTGTAATGGCGTTTTTATTTTTTCGTGCCTGCATCACATCTTCATTCAGCAGTTTACCTTTTCCGAGAATGGAACGGGTTTGCCTGATGCCTACCTGCGCTCCTGTATCAGACAGGTAAGCGTTTCGGAAAGCTGGTATTTCGTTGATGAGGAAGCGGGCATATTCGCGGGCCTGTTTTCTGCCCTCTATTTCTGCAAAACTGAGGTCGGCAGAATCTATTCCCAACGGGATCCGGCCATCGGGGTAAGTAATCTTGGTCATATTACAAAGCACTTCGCCCGAATTAGGCAGCGGGAACACATATACATGATGCCTTGGCAGTTGATAGGCACCGGAGAGAGCAGCTTCTTTTACTTTTTGATTCAGCTGCGCTGGACTTAGCTGCTGAAAAAGTTGATTGTCTACATTTCCCATCTTAAAGATCATGGTTGGCGTTTGCACCACGCCATTATTACCCAAAAAAGTAGGGCCGGATATGCTATGAACCACTTCGGCATCTCCCGATGCGTCTATAACAAACCCTGGCTTAATAACGAACTGGCCTTCTTGTCCCTTTACTAACAAAGAAGTGATCCGGCCCTGGTAATCTGTAAATGCCTGCAGAAAACGGGTGTGGTATAAAATGTTGCAATGACCTTCCTGCAACAACCCATCTGCAATCTCTTTCCAGCGAAGGCTGTCGTGCGGTACCAGTAAGGTATTACCAAAGGGTACCGGATTGGACACGCCGTTTTTTTGTTTTAATCGTGTGTAAAATTCATTGGCAAAACCAAATACGATCTGTTCGGGTTTTGGTCCGCTGCTGAATAATCCGCAGATGGTTCCACTCAGACCAGCAACGGTGGCCCCGCCGCTGAATCCATATTTTTCAATCAGCAGTACAGATAAGTTCTGGCGTGCCGCTGCAACGGCAGCAGCCACTCCCGCAGGCCCGGCTCCAATGATGCATACATCAGGTTTGTACCTGACGGGAACCTCATACGCCGCTACCTGGAAATATTCTGTCATGCAAACTGTTTCTGTTTTTGTGCTTCGGGTAAATAGTCGAGGTTACAGATATTTAAAGGAACCTGGCCGTTAAATGTGTCGAGTACCGCCTGCGCGGCTGCGATGGCGATGCGTTCATTCGATTCTTTGGTTGAGCCTGCCACATGCGGAGACAGGATCACATTCGGGAAATGAAGAAGCGGGCTGTCGGCAGCCAGCGGTTCTTCTTTAAACACATCTAGTGCCGCACCTGCTATCCTGTTTTCGGCCAATGCCGTTACAAGGGCAGGTTCATCAATCAGTTCTCCGCGCGAAGTGTTGATCAG
This sequence comes from Chitinophagaceae bacterium, assembly GCA_004297075.1. Lineage (GTDB taxonomy): Bacteria > Bacteroidota > Bacteroidia > Chitinophagales > Chitinophagaceae > Sediminibacterium. The sequence goes on along the minus strand of SCVK01000300.1, from coordinate 866 downwards.
GTAAGCCGTTTTCTTCATCAGGTTCAGGTATTGGGTTCCGATGAATTTCTGCGTGAGCGGAGTGGATGGGCAGTGTAGACTTACAAAGTCGGACTTTGCAAAAATCACTTCTATATCGTTTGTAAAGCAGGTGTCCAATCCTGCCTGGGAGATAAACGGATCATAGGCGATCACCTGCATGCCCAGGCACCTGCAGAAATGGGCCGTAGCGAGTCCGATATGGCCATACCCGATGATGCCCACTGTTTTGTTCCTGATATCGATCTGCTTAGGCGAGAAACGTTCTTTCCATTGCTGGTTCCGCACGGCTTTGTCCATCAGGATGATCTGTTTGGCACAAGCCAGTATCATTGCCACCGCGTGTTCTGCCACAGTTTCATCATTGGTTCCGGGAGTGTTACACACATAGATCCCTTTTTCGCCGGCAAATTTAAGATCCACATTATCTACGCCGATCCCGGTTCTTACGATCGTTTTTAAATTCACCCCTTCCCCAATCACTTCTTTGTCGAAGATTGTGGTTGCTCGCAGTATGGCAGCGTCTGCCTTGCCTATCAGGGCCAGGGCCGTTTCTTTGCGGGTATCAGGGGCGATCACTATGTCAGCCTTCCCCTGCAGCATTTCCATGCCTTTTGCATTGATAGGTTCTGATATAAATACTTTTGGCAGATCCTTCATATAAAAATTTTAGACTTAACGTGTTGTGCTATTAAAAATCAAACACCCTGTAATTTGAAAACCCTTTCCGCTCACGGCCGCTGGGCCCCGTCCCTGTTACCGGGCTGCATTGGCCTCTGATCAGATCTGCTTCGCATGATCTGATCTGTCTTCGCTTCGCTTGACACCGAACCCAATGAGGCCCGTCC
>SCVK01000299.1 GCA_004297075.1 Chitinophagaceae bacterium | reverse complement strand
ATTTTTTGGTATAGTTCTGGTATTGGAACCGATGAACGGATATGGATTTACTTTCCGATCGATATTCGTCTGTTCCTTGTTCGTCTGTTCATCCGTTCCTACGGTGTTATTTCCACCCTCGTGCCCACCGGTAATAAACTAAAAATTTCCTGGATATACATGTTCTTGGTACTGATGCATCCTTCGGTCCAGTTCTGGTATTGGTCAATGGCAAAATCCTCGCGGGGCCAGGTGCCGTGAATGCCGATGCCACCGCCGATCTGTGCATTGGCAGGCAGTAATCCTTTGGCTTTGCGTTCATTGAATTTCCGGTAGCTGTCTGCATTGGGATAATCGATCAGGAGAAAAGCGTTCCATTTCTGGTGCCGGCGTTTGGAACTGATATGAAAAATGCCTTCGGGCGTTTTGCGGTCGCCCTGCATCATTTTATCACCGAGGTCTTTGTTGCCGAATACAACGGGATAGCTGACAATTCTTTCTCCGCTGGAATCAAACAAATGCAAAACGTATTTACGCTTTTCTACCCGTACATAATACGTTCCGGGTGTGGTAAATCGTTTGTCTGGCGGAATTTTTTTAAAGGAAGTTTGGGTGAGGCTGATAACACCTAATACTGAGAGGCAGACAGGTAGGTTCATGGGTGGGGTTTTATGAACAGCAACCTATCGTATCTGCCTGTTGTGTTTTGGTTAATTCACCAAAAATTAAGTTAATGCCGGAGAAGCTATGCAGCGATTTAAGAAAACGCTAACCACTGATCCTGTGTACTGCAGACAGCTGCCCTGGCTTCACAAAAAGCGCCCCCTGGAAAGGGGGCGCGCTGTGTAACATGAGAAAAAAACCAAGTTGGATCTTACCAGTTGCTGAAGCGGATACCTACTGTGTAAGGATATTGTTCTACGCGGGTAACATCTTTCTGTAATCGGTTCAGGCTATAGCTGCCATAAACGCGTACCGGACCTAACCCCATCTCACCTATCAGGGCCACGCGCCATTGTTCAAAATTGAAATCACCTTTGTATTTCTGTTTGCCACGCTCGCCGCTGATCTGTTTGTTGCGGCTATTGGTTAAATAACCCGCACTAACACCGGCACTGATGCTGAAACCTCTTCTGCTATCGGGTGTGGTATTGATGTTCAGCATAACCGGGATGGTGAGATACTCTACATACAATTTGTTCTTGGTAAAACTGATAGAGTCGTTGAACACAAAGGGCGCGGGTTCTTTGCGGTAACTTAATCTGGTATCATAGCGGTAATTATACATTTCCAGTCCCAGCCCATACTTCAGGTTCACCACATGTTTGATCAGGTTTACTTTCTGCATAAAAAACCAGATGTTCACGTTGCTGGATTTGCCGTTGATGAGTTTGTAACTGTTCTGGTTCACAGCACCATCCGCCGGGCGAAAAGTTTTGAAATAGCCACCTGCTGCTGCAGCGGTATAATCTGTCTGGTCGCGCATATTGGCAAAACCCAGGTCCATGATCCACCAGTTGGTGCTGATATTACTTCTTCTGCGGGTGCGGCGTTCAATGCTGTATTCTATGGAGCCGCGCCGCTTTCTGTTATCATCATCAGAAGAAACGCTACCGGCATTCTTCTTTTTAATGATGATGAAATTACCCACTTTTACGGTGTCTGTATTTTTCGCGGAACTATCTGTCTGCGCCCAGCTGATTCCTGTAACCAGCAGGCAGGCTGCTGCCATAACGATTCGTTTCATATCTTTTTCTTTTCTGTTTATTTTGATGGTCTTGTACTGATGGAAGAAGAACTGCTCTCTTCTTCGGTTTTAGCTTTACTGCGGAAAATGCTGCCCGCTTTTCTGAAGAAACCGCGGAGTTTGTCTTTATTGATCTCCAGTGAACCGAGGAGCAAGGTTTTTTTCTGATCAGCCGATTCGGTATCCAGTTCCCGATATACGGCCGGGTGTATATTGTTGTCTGTGTTATCAGTTATATTGTTCAACTGGTCATTGGCGGGTTTTACCATGTCCACATTATCCAGCACCGCATTATCGCCCGAAACCCGGTTGGTATTGGATGCCACTGTTTCAAATCCATTGCCGGAAACGGTGGCGATCACATCTGCATCGCTTCTTGGTATATCAACCGTTCTCACCGGTTCGGTATTGGCAGCGAGCAGATCGGTTGCCGGATTAACAACCGCTGTTTTCTGCTGTATTGGGCCTGCAGTGTAGATCGGGTTGGTATTACCGGCAGTAACTGCTGTTCCCTTATCATCACCGGTAGCGGTGGTGGTGCCGGGTGCTGTTATGTTGGTTGCCTGGTTACCATTGGCCGCCGGTGTATTTACCTGTTGCGCCAGCACCGGTTCGGTATTGGGTTGCTGCGGAATAACGGTCCAGAGCAAAACCGCCACACCTGTCAGTACCGCCGCCACAGCTATCCGCTGCCAGCGCATATAGATAACCGGTCTTTCTTTTTTCTCTTCCCGGTAAAGTGATGCCTTGTAGGGGAATAGGATCTGCTCCGGTACCAAGCGGGTCTGTTTCAGCCGCGTAAAGGATTCCTGTAAGGTGGGATGCTGTAATACAAATCTTTCCACCTGCTCTTTACCGTCTGCATCCAGCTCATCATCTACATATAACAGAAACTGCTCTTCGTGGTTGCTGGTGTTGATCTCTGCTGAGCCATTCCGGTAAAGCAGTGTCTTATCATCAAAACTCCACGCTTCTATGGGCAACTGTGCTTGCTGCAACATCTCCAGCTCAACGGCGAAGTGTGGATTTTCCTGCACAAACCGGTCTACGGCCTGTTTGTCTGCGGCAGACAGTTCACCGTCTACGTACAGCAGGAAAAATTCCTCGTAATTATGTTGGTTAATAGGGAGCACAGATTATTTTGATTAGTTGTATGATTTCTCTGATTGTTTTTATCTCACATTTTCGGCGCTTACCAAATAATTCCGTAGGGTTAACCGGGCCCGGTGCAGGTATACTTTTACCTGGCTTTCGTTCAGTCCCATGATCTCGCCTATTTCTTCATAACTATAGCCCTCATAGTCTTTCAGCATCACCAGGCTTCTTTGTGTTTCGTTCAGCTGGTTCAGTGCTTCCATCAATACTTTTTTCAGGTGGGTATTGGTGGCCTGCTGTACCCTTGCGTCTTCTGCAAAATCCTCTTTCAACTGGATCCGTTTGTTTTTACGGATATGGTCGATCATCTGGTTATAGGCAACGGTAAACAGGTAAGATTTTGATTTATCCGGCTCCACCGATTCCCTGTTGCGCCATAATTTTTCGAA
>SCVK01000298.1 GCA_004297075.1 Chitinophagaceae bacterium | reverse complement strand
GTGATGAATCCGAAACCTTTTGAATCATTGAACCATTTTACAACTCCTGTTGGCATAATTTTAAAATTTAATCCTTAAATGTAGTGATTTTCGCGGGTTTTGAAGCTTTTCGGCCTTTTGTCTTTACAAAAAGGCCCGATTTGGCCCCAAAATCCGTCATTCTGAGCAGAATGAGGGGGTATCAGCGTCAAAGAATCGTTAGAATCCTATACAAAAAAACTTACGGGGTTCTATTACCGTATCTTCACCGGGTTACCCCCATTCGTCTCAATAAGAACAGGCAGGCAGTACATGAACATATCACAAACCCGGCTGGAAGTGATGCATTTCCTTGGTCAAAGCATGGATAGTTTTATTGACAGTTTTTTAAAACCGATCGATACCAACTGGCAACCCTCGGATCTGTTACCCGACAGCGCCAATGAAAATTTTCTGGCAGAAGTAAAAGAACTCCGTTTGCAATGCAGGGAGCTTCCTTATGATTACCTCGCCGTATTGATTGGCGATATCATTACCGAAGAAGCGTTACCCACTTACGAAACCTGGTTGATGGATATTGAAGGGATCGGCCAGACAAATAAATCGGGCTGGAGCAAATGGATCCGTATGTGGACGGCGGAAGAAAACCGTCATGGTGATCTGCTGAACAAATATGTGTACCTCTCGGGCCGTGTAAATATGCGGCAGATGGAGATCAGTACACAGTACCTGATAGCAGACGGGATGGAAATTGGTACCGCCAGAGACCCCTACCGGAATTTTGTATACACTTCTTTTCAGGAAATGGCCACCAATATCTCACACCGCAGAACGGCCAGTTTGTCCAAGCAATATGGTAACAACCAATTGTCGAAGATCTGTGGCGTAATTGCGGCAGATGAATCCAGGCACGCGAAAGCGTATAGAAGTTTTATCCAGCGCATATTTGAAATAGACACCAGCGAAATGATGCTGGCATTTGAAGATATGATGCGCAAAAAAATCGTGATGCCCGCCCATTTTCTGCGTCAGCAGGGAGAAAAGATCGGCTCTACTTTTTCGCATTTCAGTGATGCGGCCCAGCGGCTGGGGGTGTATACCACCATTGATTACACAGATATCCTGGAAAACCTCATCAAAGAATGGGATATTGGCAATATGCGGAGTTTGACCGATGCAGCTGAAAGGGCCAGAGATTACCTGATGGGCCTACCCGACCGTTTCCGAAGAGTAGCCGAAAGAACCACGATCAAATCACCGCTGGAGTATGAGTTTAACTGGATCACAAGGTAAGCGCTATGGTCTGCGTTTTAAGTTTTCAGTTCTGGGTTCTAGGTGCATATAGTATCTGTTCATCTGTTCGTCTGTTCCTTGCTCATCTGTTCATCTGTTCTTCACCTATATAAAAAAGACCTGCAAGTAATTACAGGTCTTTTTGGGCGTAATATGATGTAGTGAGATCATTTGGTAGCCGACATCACTCCTTTAAAATATCCGATAGACTCTGCCAGGCCCGCCATGGGATCTGTCATGTCTTTTTCGAATTCGATGCTGCATACTCCTTTGTAACCGATCTTTTTCAGTACTTTCACGAGCGAAGGGAAATCGATGGCGCCTCTGCCGATCTCAATGGCTTTACCGTCTTTGGCGGCAAGGCTCACATCTTTGATATGCAGGTCGAACAACCTGTCTTTGTATTCTTTCACCGCTTTATCCGGAGCGGTACCGGCACGCACGGCATGGCCGATATCGATGCACAGGCCCATTCTGGGATCACGGTTCTTGATCCTGTCATACACATCTTTCGGACCGGGGTACAAAGCATCTTCGGGTCCGTGGTTATGAATGGCCAGTTTGATATCGTATTCTTTCACTTTCTGTTCGGCATAATCCAGCAGATCATAGCCGGGCACACCTACAATCATTGGTACTCCGCATTTTTTGGCATAAGCAAAAGCCTGGTCAACGGCTTCTTTGGTTTTCATATAGATCACCCCAACTGTATACACATTGATATCAGCTGCTTTGTATTTGGCCAATGTGGCGTCAATGGTTTCCTGGCTGCTGTTCAGCGGCAGGTGAACATCTTTTACGGAGAGATAATGAATACCGAGTTTTTTCATCATGGCGATGGATTTTTCCAGGTCGAACCGGAAAAAAGTGTAACCGGCAATCCCTACCGGCAGTGGATCGGTATCATTTACCGCGAGGGCATTTCCGGGTGATACCGGTGCAGCGTATGCTGTAACAGCCAGTGCTATGACCAGGGCCAGCAGGGCAGCTGGTTTCCGGAAAAATTTTCTGAATACTGACATGCAATCGTTTTTATAATTGAGGAGATGAGAAACCTGCTTTACTATTCCTTACAGACAGGAATTGTACTGTGAATTTTGTGTTTTTTTGTCACTAACTGCTATTGCAACGAATCTATATTTACGAAAACGATGTAGTTTACCGGCTGAGAAAAATAGCCCACAGCATTCACTTACTTGTGGCAAATGAATAACTTTAAGCCTACTGAATTCATTTATGTCAATCCATTCCTCTTCAGATAACCAGACAACCCTCCGCTGGGGTATTATTGGCTGCGGCAATGTAACCGAGAAAAAAAGCGGACCAGCTTTCAATAAAATACCCGGCTCCTCGCTGCTGGCGGTGATGCGGCGAGATGGCAGCAAGGCGAAAGATTATGCAGAAAGGCATGCTGTACCTAAATGGTATGATGATGCGCAGGCATTGATCAACGATCCTGATATCAACGCCATTTATATTGCCACACCACCCGATTCGCACGAAGCGTATGCGATTGCCGCTTTGCAGGCAGGCAAACCGGTATATGTAGAAAAACCCATGGCGGTAACAACGGATGCCTGTTTACGCATGCAGGAACTTGCCAATGCTACGCAGGGTAAACTAACCGTTGCCCATTACCGCAGGGGTCTGCCCATGTTCCGCAAAGTGAAGGAACTGCTGGCAGAAAAAATTATCGGCGACGTAAGAACTGTTCGCATTAGTATGCTGCAGCAACACAAAGAAGCCCTGAACACCAGCAGCGATAACTGGCGTGTAAACCCGGCCATGGCAGGTGCGGGTTATTTTTATGATCTGGCTCCGCACCAGCTGGACCTGGTAGTGCATTTCTTTGGCGATCCTGTAAACGCAATGGGTTATGGGGCCAACCAGGCTGGTTTCTATCCCGCCGAAGATGTGGTAAGCGGCATAATGCGTTTACCAGGTGATATACTTTTTACCGGCCAGTGGTGTTATACCGTGGGGGCAGGTGGAGAAGAAGACCTGTTTGAGATCCAGGGTTCGAGGGGAAGGATCCGCTTTCCGGTATTCGGCAGATCCGTTTCTGTACTGGTTGATGGAGTTGAAAACATACTTGATTTTGAACCACCCGCACATATACAGCAACCTATGATTGAGAGAGTGGTACAGTATTTTACAGGAAAGGGGGGCAACCCCTGTTCTGCAGCGGAGGCACTGGTATCGATGCGGGTCATGGAAAGTTTTGCGTATAACCGCCCTTTAGCAAGGCAATAATAACACCCAACCATCCCATCATTCAAATAAACTGCTCATGCCTGCCCAGCAACGGAGAAAATTCATCCAGACAATACTTACCGGTTCTGTTGTTGCCGGCACGGCACCCATGGCCTGGGCAAAAGATCATCATCTGCAACCCAATAATTTTGCTGCCGATAATCGTTTTAAGATCAGTCTCAATGCCTATTCCTTCAACGCACCCCTCATGGCTAAAAAAACCACACTGGATGATGTGATGGAGTTTTGTGCGAAAGAAGGTTTTGATGCCATCGATATCACGGGTTATTATTTTCCGGGTTATCCGGAAATTCCTTCGGATGAATATATCTATCATCTCAAGAACAAAGCCCATCGGTTGGGGCTCGGTATCAGCGGAACGGGGGTAAGAAATGAATTTACTGATCCGGATGCTGCCAAACGCACCGCAGATGTATTGCTCGTAAAAAAATGGATAGAGGTTGCCGCCAAACTGGGTGCTCCCGTGATCCGCATTTTTGCCGGTAAAACCTTACCCGCAGGATATGGATGGGAGGAAGTGGCTGGTTGGGTAACAGAAGCCATCAACAGCTGCGTGGCCTATGGCAAACAGAAAGGCGTGATTGTTGCTTTACAGAACCACAATGATTTTGTGAAGACAGCCGCACAGACCATCGACCTGCTGCAGCGGGTGAACAGCGAATGGTTCGGGCTGGTGCTCGATACCGGCAGTTTTGTTACAGAAGAACCCTATAGTGAAATTGAAAAAACCACTTCGTATGCCGTAAACTGGCAAATCAAAGAAAAACTGAATTATCAAGGCACGGTGTCTGATATGGACCTGGACAGGTTATGCCGTATCATCCACGCATCTACCTACCGTGGCTATCTGCCGATTGAAACGCTTAGTCCGGGAGATCCCTTTACCCTTGTTCCCCCATTTCTGCAGAAAGTAAAAACAGCACTGGCTAAAGCCATGGCCAACGCCTAGCATAAAAAAGCCACGGATTCACAACGTATGTCAGTTGTAAACCCGTGGCCTTGCAAATTCTTATACACTTTAGTATCCGGGATTCTGCTTCAGATAACCCGGTAAGTTACTGGCACCGTCAATCGCTGTTTGCGGTATCGGGAACAGTCGTTTGTTTTTATCTGTATTGTTCTTCTCTGTCCAGGTACCTTCATATTTTCCAAAGCGGATCATATCAGTACGACGTTGCATTTCCCAATACAATTCAAAACCTCTTTCACGGAAAAGAATATCCAGTGTAAGTGTGCCTGTTAATGGCGCAGGTTTTACGGTATAAGCTGTGCGCGACATCCGAACCGTATTCACATCCAGTAAAGCACCAGCCGCGTCATTTTTACGCAGTTTGGCTTCGGCACGCATCAGGTATACATCTGCCAAACGAATGATCGCAATATCTGCTTCTCCAAAATTACGGCCACTGACAGACTTACGGCTGAATTCATATTTCTCAACCCGGAAGCCGGTTGAATAATCGCTGCCGGCAGTAGTAAAATCAACTGCTTCAGTAAAAATCACCGGTTGGGTAGGTCGGTTACGGGTGGCATTGTACAGCTTCCCTACTTTGAATTTACCATCCGGACATTTTACAAATACACCGTTCTGACGGATCAGACCATATTGTTGTCCGCGCAGGATTCCGCGATCAATATTAAAATCGGTTACGCAGGAATCGCCCGGATTGGTATAGATAGAAATATTCTGCTTGTAGAACCTGGGGTCAGCCGCTGCCGGATCAACCGGCGCATAGGTATTTGCCCAGCTTCTGTAAAAGTCAGGTGTAATAGCCGGACCATCTGTTCCGTTGGCAGCAGGAAATGCCGGCAAAGGAAACTGGTCTCCTGATAAAGAGAAATACGCCAGACGGTTATGTCCATTCAGATCGGCTCGCTGGTCTACCGCAAAGACCAATTCTTTATTATCATGGTTATTATCATTGAAAATAGAGAAATAATCTGCTGCCAGTGCATATTGGCCGGAAGCTGTGATCTTATCACAATATTTGATCACTTCATCCATGTCTTCTGCTTTGAAAGCGGGTGTACCCGAATAATAAATATCACGGTAAGCCGCCGCATTCAGGTGAAGGCGGGCGAGTAAGCCCCATACACCGGCTTTGGTTAAACGGCCGGGACCGGTGGTATTATCCAGTACCGGTTCAACAGCGAGCAGTTCGCTCTTGATATAGTCAACCGCTTCTGTTCCGCGAATGATGGTAGAGGTTGCACCCGGATCGTCTTTCACAAATACAACACCAAACAGGTCCAGGCTCAACAGGTTATAAAAAGCCCGCATACCACGCGCTTCTGCGATATAGAGCTTTACATTCGGATCGGTATTCGTTTTTAAGGAAGAGATCGCGGTAATGGCCCTGGAAATTTCCTGCGTAATCAGGTTCCAGGTATCGCGTACATTGGGATCGGTGCTGGCCGTTTCGTGTTTGTGTAACGACAAATAGATACCATTATCACCCCAGTCTGTACCCCCGCGGTAAGGCAGGATGGCTTCATCAGTTGAAATTTCCTGTAAGGCAAAATAAGTGGTATGCTGGTAAATATTCGGGAGCCTCGCATATACGGGTGCAATCAGTCCATCAGCGATCTGTTTCTCTGTTTGACCGGTTACAGAAGACTCATCCAATACATTTTCCTGCAATTTGGTACAGCCTGTTGCCGTAGCTAACAGGGCCGCAATAGCAAATAGTGGAATGATATTTTTTTTCATAGTAGGTTCTTTAGAATGATACGTTTAAGCTGAATATGAATGATCTCGCTTTCGGGTAACTGAGATAATCAATACCATAAGAAGAGATTCCATTGATGGTTCTGTCTGTATTCACTTCCGGATCGTAACCGTTGTATTTGGTAATCAGGAAGAGGTTCTGTCCGGTAACCGATACACGCAGACCGGTAATGTATTTATTGATACCCAGTTTGGCGGTATTAAAGGTATAACCCAGTGCCAGGTTATTCAAACGCAGGTAAGAGCCATTTTTAAGGAAACGGGTACTAACCGGCGCGGCATTGTTAACTGATTCCTGCGGACTGGCGATGGCTTCGCTGGTGGTATTGATGCCTTTAGACAAACGCAGTTTATAGAAGTTGGCATTGGTCGTGTTATCGTAGATCTTGTTTCCTGATACACCGTTAAAGTTCACAGAGAGATCAAACGCTTTATACGACAGCGTACCGAAGAAGTTATACGTGTATTTGGGAAGGGCCGAACCGGCAGCGATCCTGTCTTTATCACTGATAATTCCATCTCCATCCGTATCACGGTACACGCTCAACCCGTTATTATCAAATCCAATGAACTCTTTCAGATAAAAAGTTCCGATGGGCTGGTCATTGATATAACCGTTGATGGTGGCAGAAGTAAGTCCGGAACCGGAAGCAGAGCCGGAAGGGATCACGGTATAAGGCGATCTGGTTACTTTGTTTTTCTGGTAAGTGAAGTTACCCCCTACTGAATAGTTCAGTCCTTTTTCTGACCGAACGCGGTACTCCAGTTCCATTTCCACCCCATTGTTGGTGATGTTCATATCTTTTACATTGGTCCAGAAACTACCGGCAGGTTGTACCGGATCGGCCGGAATCACTTCGAGCAGGATATTGTTGGATACTTTGTTGAAGAAGTCGATAGACCCACTGAATCTTCCTGCGCCAAAATCAAGTCCGATATTGGTCTGGTTAGATACTTCCCACTGGATATCCGGATTGGCTAACCTCGAGAAAATGGTTCCCGCAGGATACGCACCCGTTCCGCTGAGTGGGTAGCTGGTGGTTGCCGATACGGATGAAGTATACAGCGCCTGGGTAATCTTGGAAGGAATTTCCTGGTTACCGGTCTGTCCCCAACCGGCACGCAGTTTCAGGTTGCTGAACAGTGAATTTTTCATGAAATCCTCTTCTGTTATTTTCCATCCCAGTGAAAAGGAAGGGAAGATCCCATATTTATTGTTGGCGCCAAACTTGGATGAGCCATCTGCGCGCACGTTAATGGTAGCGAGGTATTTGTTCTTGTATTGGTAGTTAACCCTGCCAAAAAAAGATTGTAACTCGTTGATGAGTGCATAACCACCCGGACGGTTATTGGCCAGCGTCAGGTCCTGTCCTAAACCGGGATTGTACTGTGGTTCCACCGGCGAAATGGCAAAACGGTTGATGCTGTAATTACGTCCCTGTAAAAAGATCTTCTGGTAAGAATAACCTGCAAGGGCAGATACCACATGATTTCCTTTGGTGAAATTATACGTGAGGTAATTTTCGAACAAAGTATTCCGGTTAGTGGTGTAATAGGTTTCCAGTCTTCCTTCGCGCAGGGGAACCGCATTGGGCAATGACTGTATATCGCGTGTACCACCGGAGTTATCGATACCGAAATTCATTTTGAAGGTAAGTCCTTTGGCAATTTTAAGTGAAGGAGAGATATTCCCTACGATGCGGTTGATCTTGGTAATGTCCTGGTCCAGTTTAAAACTCTGCATGGGGTTATTGATGTTCAGGTACTGCGCTGGATTACCTGCTGCATCGTATACCGCATAAGTAGGATTATTGGAGATTGCATCGCCAATCACACTGGAAATAGGCGGACGTGTATTATAGGTTCCGGTAACACTCAGGTTCGCTTCTACAATGAGTTTGTCTTCCAGGAATCTTTGGGTAGCGTTAAAGCGGCCCGTGTACCTGTCAATGGTATTGTCTCTGATAATCCCTTCCTGCTTCTGCATACCGAAAGATGCATAGTAAGTCAATTTTTCTGCACCACCGCTTAAAGCCAGGTTATGGTTCTGTGTTTGTGCAGTACGGGTAATAGCTTTTTGCCAATCTGTATTGGCACCTTTATCATCCAGTGTACCACCCAATGCAGCAACCTGTTTTTTATATTCGGCGGCATCAAAAACAGCAATAGGCCGGGCAATATTGGAAACACCATAGCTGGTAGAAACATTGATCGTAGAGATCCCTGCTTTACCACGTTTGGTAGTAATGAGAATCACACCGTTGGCACCTCTGGAGCCATAGATGGCCGTGGCAGAAGCATCTTTCAATACATCGATCGATTCTATATCCTGCGGATTCAGAAAATTCAAAGGATTACCACCACCGGTACTGGAATTATCGAGTGCCAGTCCATCTACTACAAACAAAGGCGTACTTCCGGTACGAACACCGCCCGGTCCGCGTACAGTAATGCCCAGAATACCCCCGGGTTCACCACTGGCAGAAGTTACGTTTACGCCGGCCACTTTACCCTGCAATAACTGCTCAGGAGCGTTGATAATACCTTTGTTGAAAGCTTCGCTCTTCACAGATTTTACCGCACCGGTAACATCCCTCCGGCTTTGCGTGCCATAACCCACCACTACTACCTGGGTAAGGTCCTGTGCAGCTGGTTTTAATGAAATGTTGAGAGTAGTACCGGTTACAGCTACTTCCTGGGTATTGTATCCCACATAACTGACCACCAGCACAGCTTTACTGCCGGCTATCCTGATGGCATACTTACCTGATGCATCTGATGATACATTTACTTTGGTTCCTTTTACGGAAACTGTGGCGCCGGAAAGCGGCAGACCCGTATTGGCATCTGCAATGGTTCCTGTAACCAGTTGATCTGATTGGGTCTGATAAAAACCCGGTGCATATCGGGTACCGGCTGCAAAGGATTCCGCATAATGGAATGCAGATAGCAACAGGCAACAACACACAGCAGTTGCGTTGTGTAATGGTTTCTTCATGAGCATTGGTTTACGTAATTACAATTTTAAATGGCAAAACTATTGTGGCGTGAATGTAAAAAAAAAATATCTGGATGTATAACATTTTGATAATGTAAATAAAACGGAAGCATAATGCCTACAGATTTAGCGCGATGAGCTCTTTCTGAAAAAAATGCACAATATTTGACTCTCCAAACCAACCTGTATGCGCATAACTCATTCATTCCTACTTATATGTCTTTGTTTTGTTTCCTGTACCCTATCAGCACAAAGTAGTATTTATACGCTTGCCAATGCCCATTCGCATAATGACTTTGCACAGCAGCATCCTTTCTACCAGGCTTACCAGGAAGGGTTTGGCTCGATGGAGGCTGATATTTTCCTTTTCAACAAAGCCATTTTAGTAGGTCACGACAGTTCGCAATTAACGCCATCACGTAATCTGGAAAACCTGTACCTCCAGCCCATGGCAGAAAGTATTAAGCGGAACGGCGGCAGTATTTATAAAGATAACAGCCGCAGACTTCAGTTTCTGATAGATCTGAAGACAGACGGGCTCATCACTTTACCGGTGTTGATATCGGTACTTGAAAAATATCCATCAATCATCCATAACCGTACAATCCAAATCGTGATCTCCGGCAGCAGACCGGCAGATTCCTTATTCCACCGTTACCCGTCTTATATCTGGTTTGACGGGAAACTGGGGCAGTCATACCAGGCAAAAGCCCTATCACGTATTGCCATGCTGAGTGAGAGTTTTAGTAAGTTCTCCAAATGGAAAGATGCTGCGCAACCTTTGCCAGAGGAAGACAAACAGAAAATACAAAAAGCAGTTTCGCAGGCGCATGGTTTGAGCAAAAAAGTCAGGCTATGGGCCATGCCTGATCATCAAAGAGGTTGGGAAGAAATGATGAAGCTGGGTCTGGATTTCCTGAATACCGATCGGATCGCAGATCTCGCTGATTTTCTGGGCAAACAAAATAATACCAATCAGACGCTTCCCTATAACAGAACCATCCGTTCGGCAGGTACTGTAGTGCGCTATGGCAAACCGGAACTAGAAAACCATGCACTGGATGTGGCTTTACTGCCATCCTCTGATTTAGTAGTTATCGAAGACAGGTATGGCATCAGTACATTAAATATCCATGATAAAAAGATCAGTAACCGCTGGACCTATACAGACATATCCGTTTATGCAAAATTCATGAGTACCTATTCGGGCATTAAAGTATTTACCGATAAGGGAAAAACATGGGTGGTTTGGAGCGCTGCAGAAAAAGACAGCGATAAATCCGTTCTCATGATTGCCGAATGGGCCAATGGGTTCCGGCAGTTTGCTTCGGTTCCGTTCACAAAAAAATCGCCCGCAAAAAATGCACTCCCGAATGATATTGCTGTGGTAAAAGAACAGGGAGAACCCTTTTTATATATTGTACTCAACGGAAACAATGAGCTGGTAAAACTACGCTGGAGCGACCGAAGTATTGTATGGCAAACAAATACAGGAGTGGCACCTTACGGATTGGCCGTGGCAGTCAATAAAGTATATGTCAGTAACTGGGCAGGCAGCACTGCTACAGACAGCAGCCGCGAAAGAGCAGGTGTTCCCTGGGGGCTTGCCTATACAGATCCACGAACCGGTGCTACTGCTACTGGTTCGGTAACTGTGTTTGACACCCAAACCGGAAAACAACTTACAGAGATCAACACAGGACTTCACCCCAACGCAGTGCTTGCCTCAGGGGATGGAAAATTTGTGTATGTAGCCAATGGAAACAGCGATGAGATCACCGTGATACAGACCGCTTCAGATAAAGTGGCAGAAACGATTCCGGTGGGTTTACTTACTAAAACAAATCATTTGCAGGGTAGTAGTCCGAATGCACTGGAACTGAACAAAGACAATTCTGTGCTCTATGTGGCCAATGGTATGGACAATGCGGTGGCACTGGTGCAATTGGGCAAAGAAGCCGCCAGTTTGGGGAAAGGAAAAACAAGATTATTGGGATTGATCCCTACGGAAGCGTATCCCGGGGGATTGAAACTGATCAATAACACACTGGTAGTTACCAATCTCGAATCTGATGGGGCCAATGTAATAGATGAGAAAAGAAAAGCAAGGTCTATTCATAACCAACTGGCTTCTGTAAGTATAATTCCTGTTCCGGGGGCGGCCCGCTTAGCGCAGTATACGGAGGAAGTAACCACACTGAATTTAGTGAACCGTACCGAACAGTTTGCACCCAGAAAAAACATAACCCCGGTGCCCGTTCCGGCCCGTTTAGGAGAGCCTTCTGTGTTTAAACATGTGGTGTATATCATCAAGGAAAACAAAACCTACGACCAGGTTTACGGCGATATGCCTGCGGGCAGTGGCGATAGTTCCTTATGTATTTTCGGAAAAAAAATTACACCGAATATGCACGCATTGGCGCTGCAGTATGGCTGGATGGATAACTATTACGCATCAGGTAAATCTTCTGCCGAAGGACACCAGTGGACGGATGCGGGCATGGTATCGGATTATGTAGAAAAAAATGTACGCGCCTGGTTTCGTAGTTACCCGCACAGGCAGGAAGATGCATTGGTGTATAATAAAAGTGGTTTTATCTGGAATCAGGCCATGGATCATGGAAAAACTGTCCGCATTTTCGGCGAAGCCTGCGAAACCGAGTACGACAGAAAACTGAAATGGCAGGACCTCTATAAAAACTACCTCTCGGGTAAAAAACCGGTTTGGCATAATGAGAGCACTATTGCAAGGATCAGACCCATCATCTCTTCTACTTTTCCGGATTGTGACAATATCGCTTTCAGCGATCAGCAGCGGGCCGCAATTTTTATGGAAGAATGGAAACAGGCAGAAAGGGATAATCATCTCCCTAACCTGATGGTAGTTTCTCTCCCCAACGATCATAGTGCCGGCACTTCTCCCGATTTCCCTACCCCCAATGCCATGGTAGCGGATAATGATCTGGCTGTAGGAAAAATTGTAGACATGATCAGCAAGAGCAAATACTGGGATTCAACCGTGATCTTTATCACACAGGATGATTCGCAGAGCGGATGGGACCATATTTCCGCGTACCGTACGGTAGGTCTCGTTATCAGTGCGTACAGCAACAGTAAACTGGTAACCACGGAATACAACCAGACTTCCATGCTGCGCACCATAGAACAGATCCTGGGCATTCCGCCGATGAATGTGATTGATGCTACCGCCAGATTAATGACCGATTGTTTTCAATCCACCAAAAACAGCCTGTCTTATCAGTTTCTGCCCAACAATATTCCGCTGGACGAAATGAATAAGAAACTGAATGTGCTGAGTGCCAGAGAAAAGAAAATGGCCCTGCAATCGCAGCACGAAGTCTTTAATGAAATAGATGGTGGTAAAGATGATACCATGAACCGGATTATCTGGTATTATGCGAAGGGGGACACACCTTATCCTACTGCCGGACAGACAAAAAAATAAGATCCCAGGTACAGGTATATAAAAGCAGGATGTACCATCCATATGCTGTATAACCAGGTGGTTTATTTATGCCGGATAAGCCGGAATGCGATTTCACCGTAATTATCTCTTTCATATAAAATACCGATCTCATTTTTCCCAACCACGGTAATATCCGAATAGGCGGTTGCATCGCCCTTCCTCCCTTTATTACCGGCTTCTATCAACCAGGATTGCGGCCAACTGCTGCCCTCATCATAACTGATCCGCAGTGTAAGGCTATCCCTTCTCTTTTCCGAAGCATTGTTGCTGAAAGCCAGCACGGGTTTGCGTTTGTGTGGTGTAAGATTCAGGATACTTCCTTCACAAACAGGATCGGGTAATTGTTTGTCAAAATAAACCGTATCCCATTTCTGTCCGCCGTTATGGCTCAGGGCAACAATTCTTGCCCGCTGGTCGCCTTTCTGGTTACGGATATTCATCATCAGTTTGTTTCGGGGTAACGCAACGGCACTGGCTTCATTAGATCCGGGAAGCGACACTACCTCACTGAGATGAAAACTTTCGCCATGATCATCTGTATAAAATCCATGCGCTGCATAATCTCCCGCATCCGGTTTTGCAGCACCGGCGCTATGATTGGCCGCTATATAAATCCTGCCCCGGTAAATACCTGTCTGAAACTGTTCTGCATGTCCGGGTGTATTGGCATAACAACGCCAGTCTTCTGCAAACTGGTAGGCCGGATTGATGGAGGGTTGCAAGGGTTTATGCACTTGTAAAGTAATATCTACGCCTGCAGACCAGGTTTCGCCTCCATCAACAGAAGTTGTATACCATACCTGTTTATATCCTTTTCCCTGGCGGATTTCGTTTTCAGTAACATTACCGGTATTATAAAAAAGAAAGATCCTGCCTTTGGGAAAGCGGGGATCGGTGAGATCGATCACAGGGGCAGGATTGCCTGATTGCAAAGTATCATTATCGGTTATCTTCTGTAAGGGTAACCAGGTTTTGCCCTTGTCCCTGCTTTTCTTGAGCACAATATCAATATCACCAAAATCGGCACCACCCTGTACACGCCCCTCTGCAAAAGCCAGCAATACACCATCCGGCCTTGTTATAATAGCAGGGATCCGGAAAATCTTATACCCTTCCCTTCCGGAAATAAAAACAGATACAGCGGCCGGTTGCGCAGATACCCAGATAGATAGCAGGGTACACCCGATCAGTAAAAACGGGTTTCGGATACTTCTCCGGTTCATGGCACTTATTTGGCAGGCGTAATGACAATATTCCGATACTCAACCGGACCATGATCGCCCTGAATCAGGATAGGTCCAGGTTCTCCTTCTTTGCTGTTCAGTGCACCGCCCGTAATGCCGGGTATTACCTGATCTGCAATTACTTTTTTGCCATTCGCTATTACGGTAACTCTTCTGCCTACTAAAGTGATATCAAAGGATTGCCATTCTCCTGCTTTTTTGGCTGCCATCTCGTTGGGTGGCAGAAATCCATATACAGCACTGAACAGATCAGGTAGCGGTGCCATTCCATAGCTATCTTCTACCTGCACTTCATACCGGCCACGAAGGTATACGCCACTATTGCTGCCCTTGGGATAACGGAATTCAATATGCAGTTTAAAATCATCGAACTGCTTTTCGCTCACCAGATTGGCCCCGGATTTAGGGCTGCGTAAAACAGCATTTTCCACTATCCACTGGTTAGTACCCATCGCTTTCCAGCCATCCAGGTTTTTACCATTAAAAAGTTGTATTGGCGTTCCCCATACCGGTTCCTTCTCTCTTACCAGTAAGGGTGCCCTTACCCCTGTCCATTCATATTTTTTTCCATCGGTATAAATCATAGACCCTTTTAAACCACCCCCCGAAAGGGCGAATTCAAATTCCATTTCACGGGAACCTGGCTCCCATTGCGGGGGAATGGAAAAAGAATAGACCCCATTGGTATGTTTCACCTGTGCTATCGGCCTGGCGCTTCCAAATGCATATACAAACCGCCCAACCAGCGTACTTCTGCCCGAATGACTTATTTCTAACCAGGAGGGCAACGATTTCCCTTCCTGTTCAATCACCAGGTCCCACCGGCCTTCTACGGCTGCGTCTACTTTTGCCTGAGAATAAGCTACAGAAAAAAAGCCGAGCAGCAGTAAGGCCAGCAAACCTGTATTTTTCAGATAATTTTTCATGGAGATATTATTTTGCAGATACTGAAAGTAAGCAAAAAACAGGATTCCGATATCTCTTCTTTACCTCACAACGCAACATGCTATCCGGGAAACCATTTCATTTTTGTGGAACAACTATCGGCCGGATCCGGTTTTATCATTTATAGAATCCCGACTAACAATATAAATGTACAAATTAATACCAGTTCTGTTTTACTACCCTTTTTGGTACGTACAGAAAAAATCAGAAATCACGGGAATATGCGTAACTAAATGATTTTGATTGTAACTTTAATAAAACCGCCAGTTGTAATGAAACCCATCCACATTCTGCTTGTTGAAGATAATGAAGGTGATATTGTACTCACAAAAGATGCACTGGAAGAATATAAAATTGCTACAAATACAAGTATTGCCAGGGATGGTAAAGCAGCTATTGAACTGCTGGAGGAATTATGGCACAAAGGATCTGCGTTTTTACCAGACCTGATACTGCTCGATATTAACCTGCCCAAAAAGAACGGTCAGGAAGTGCTGCAAACCATTAAGAGTGATAACAGATTTAAAGAGATTCCTGTCATCATGCTTACTACTTCTTCTTCTGAAGATGATATTTTGCGGGCTTATCAAAATCATGCGAACTGTTTTATAACGAAACCTGTAGAAGCAGAACAGTTTCTGGAAGTAGTTTCCTCAATAGAAAACTTCTGGATCTCTATCGTCAAGTTACCCGTACATAAATAACAGCTACCATGATCAAGGATGAAAAAAAATACCGGATCCTCGTGATCGAAGATAATCCCGGAGATTTTCTGATCGTGGAAGACCTTTTATCAGAAGAAATCCTAGACCCGGTAATTATTCAGGCAAAAAATTTCAAAGAAGCCGCTACGCTGCTCAGTTCGCAGGAAAACCAGTTTGATATTATCCTGCTGGATCTGACCCTTCCTGATAAAAGCGGGCAGGAACTGATCAATGAAATATTACTGGCCGCGCCCAATTATCCTATAATCATTTTAACGGGCTATACGGACATGGACTTTAGTATCCGATCCATTACCCGGAATATATCTGACTACCTGCTCAAAGATAATCTGAACGCTACAACCCTTTACAAAAGTGTACTGTATGCCATAGAACGGAACAAGTATATCGCAGAAATCAGGAAATCGGAAAAAAGGTATAGTGATCTCTTCCGGTTAAGTCCACAGCCCAAGCTCGTTTTTGATGAAGAGAGTTACCGATTTGTGCAGGTGAATAAAGCAGCGGCAGACAGCTATGGGTATAGCGAACAGGAGTTTCTTGATCATACGCTTCTGGATATCATACAGGAAGAAGATATCCCTAAAATCAAGGAAATGCTGGGAAGCGGTACAGAACCGGAAAAAGAAAAGCTGAACGGGATACGTTGTACGCACCGTAAGAAAAACGGCGACCTCATTGAAGTGGAAATGTATAGCAATCCCATTCTCATCGGGGAGAAACAATGCATGTCAATGATCGCGATCGATATTACCGAAAAGATCCTCCACGAAGAACGTGTTATCCAGGCTATCCTTAAAACCCAGGATGAAGAACGCTATGAAGTGGGCAGTGAACTGCACGACAATGTTTGCCAGATCCTGGCTGCAGGCCAGATTGGTCTTGACAAACTGGAGGAAGTAATACCTGCCGAGAAAATGACCTGGTTCAACTATTGTAAGGATCAATTAGCGCTGGCGTTGATGGAAATCCGCAACCTCTCTCATCGCATGGCACCAGCCTTTCATACCGATACTACGGTAGAGCTTGCTTTCAGAAAACTATTACGTTCATTTGACATTGAAGGCAGATATAATATCATACTGAATATTGATTCAATTGTACAGGAATACCCCGTTACTACAGATGCACAACTGAATCTTTACCGGATTCTGCAGGAACAACTCAGAAATATTTCCAAACACGCAAATGCAACCGAAATCCTGATAGATGTTAACATAAATGATGATCAGTTTACCATGTCCATAACAGACAATGGAGTAGGTTGTACGCAGGATACTGCCATACAGGGCATTGGTGTGGCTAATATGAGGAGGCGGGCAGAATTTTTTTCGGGAACACTTGACATCAGTTCTTCACCAGGAAAAGGTTGTCGTGTTTTGGTTAAGATCCCACTTAAAAAAATTGTAGTTACGTAACCGATAGCCCATCAAATTTTATTTGGGAATCGTAAATGAGAATACACTTCCTCTACCAGGTTCAGATTGTACCCGGATTTTTCCACCCATTGTCTCAACAATTTTTTTAACGAGCGCAAGTCCGATACCCGTACCACTGTATTGATCTCTTCCATGCAAACGCTGAAAGATCACAAAGATCTTATCAAAATATTCTTCCTCAATACCAATACCATTATCCTGTACAGAAAATGTCCAGTAATCCCCTGTATCAGTGGCTGACACTTCTATCAAAGGTGGCACTCCCTCTTTACTGTACTTTATGGCGTTACTGATCAGGTTCTGGAATACCTGCAACACAGGTGATTTAAGCTGGTAAATAACCGGAAGGTTCTTTGTAGTAATAACGGCCTTCTTTTCTTCTATCGCTTTTTTCTGTAACAGGCAAATCTCATTAATGAGTAAATTCAGGTCTATACGTTCTTTCTGGCTGTTTACTCTGCCTACTCTTGAAAACTCAAGTAATTCAAGAATGATCTGCCGCATACGTTTGGCCCCATCCACTGCAAAAGCGATGTATTGACGGGCTTTTTCATCCAGCTGATCTCCATAGCGTTTCTCAAGTTGTGTCAGAAAACCTGTTACCATGCGCAAGGGCTCCTGCAGGTCGTGCGAGGATACATACGCAAACTGTTCCAGTTCCTGGTTAGAAATAGCCAGTTCATTATTGATCCGTTCCAGGTTGGCATTCAATTGCCTGAGCGATTCTTCCTGCTTTTTCCTTTCTGTTACATCGGCAATAGACCCAATCATCCGGATGGCTTCCCCTTTTTCATTTCGGATGATGAGCCCTTTATCATATACAAATGCGTATGTGCCATCGGCCTTCAGAAAGCGGTATTCATCCTGCCAATGATCCAATGAAGGGTCTGAGAGAATTTTTTGTCTTCCTGTATGAATTCTCTCCAGATCATCCGGATATACATGTTTGGCCCAGAACTGGTCGTCTGCATCTGCCGTTTCTGCATCGTACCCAAAGAGTTTTTTAAAATTATCGCCGGACCTGACAACCTTATTGGTACGCAGATCCCAGTCCCAGATAGAATCGTTGGTTGCCTTGGCTACATAATCATATCGCTCATTACTTACCCGTATGGCTTCCTGCGTCTTTTTCCTTTCCGTAATATCCTTAAGATAAACAGATACACCACTTTCAGATGGATAAGCACTGACTTCGAACCATTTTTGAACAGGTTCAAAGAAACGCTCATAATGAACCGGCCGTTTTTCATTTACCACCGTTCGATAGTAGTCGAAAATCTGGGGTGATAAAGTATTCCCCAGATAAGCCAACAGGCTTTTGCCAATCATTTCAGTAGCACTTACATGAAATATCTTGGATGCTTCTTTATTCCAGTAAGTGATGATCCAATCTTTATCCAACGCAAAAAAAGCGTCCCCGATACTTTCCAGAATGGTATTGCGTTCCTCCAGTGTCTTTACAAAAGAAAGCTGTGCTCTTTTCCGGTCATCAATATCCTGAAAACTACCATATAATCTTATACATCGTCCATCTTTCAGTTCTGCCTCACCTATTGTTCGAACCCATTTTTCGTTACCCTTAGCAGTAATAATCTGGAGCTCTGCCGAGAAGGAACTCCCGTCTTTGATCGACTGCTGCAACAGTTTGCGGATAGTTTCGCGGTTCTCCCCTTCTTTGTAAAAGAGAATAACAGATTCGAGTGAGGGTTCAAAATCTGCTGAGGTTTCATGTATCTCCCGTGTAATCAACGACCAGGATATTTTGTTAGTTACCAGGTCCAGGCTCCAAACACCCATTCTGGACAAACGATATACTTTATCCAGTGTTTCTTCCAGTTCT
>SCVK01000297.1 GCA_004297075.1 Chitinophagaceae bacterium | reverse complement strand
CCGCCGATATGCGCCCAGCGGGCCACATTGTCTCCGGCAGAGTTCTTTAAGGCAAAAAATACTTCATACCCGAAATACAGTAACCCGATCCACTTGGCTTTTACCGGTATCAGGAAATAGATATAGAGGTAAGTGTTAGGGAACAGGTATACGAATGCGGCCAGTACGCCAAACACGGCACCACTGGCTCCAATGGTGCTGGTATTAATGCGGTTCTGGTAATAAGCCGTTATCTGCTCAAACACTTTATTCATTAACTCCGGATTATTGGGGTTGTCCCTGATAAAACTGATCAGGTCATCCCTATGCGCAAATCCTACATTGTTTTTGCTGATGAAGTTGATCAGGGCATCGGCCTGGTACTCGCCACTACCGGTGCGTTGCTGAAAAATGGCCGTGTAATCGCGCAGCAAAGGCATCAGTTCATAGCTGAGGAACAGTAAGTGAATCAGGGCCGCCCCCAATCCGCAGATCAGGTAAAAAGTGAGGAAACGTTTAGAGCCCCAGAGATTTTCCAGTACCGAACCGAACATCCAGAGCGCAAACATGTTTCCGAAAATATGCCCCAGATCGCCATGCAGGAACATATGCGTGATCAGCTGCCAGGGTTTGAACAGATCGCTCTGCCAGGCATGCAGCGCCAGCATATCTTCTATATTAAAATTGACAGAAGGCCCCTTAAAAGTATTCTGCGCCAGAAAGAACAGTCCGTTAATGATCAACAGGTTCTTTACAATGGTAGGTAAGATCTCAAAACGCGAGGGTCGAAATTCTGTCATAGCGTACCCTCCCTCCCCTTCGCCGGGGCGTTTGTAAACAAGTGAATGGTAAAAAATCGGTTCATATCAATATTGTCTGATCGTTTAAAATAACACAATTCCATTATCCTTTCAGGAACTATTGGGTTTTCAGTTTCAACTGCACCACATTTTCAATATGCAGGGTATGCGGAAACATATCTACCGGTTGTATTTTTTCTACGGCATATTTTTCATCCAGCAAAGCCAGGTCGCGCGCCTGTGTAGCCGGGTTGCAACTTACATAAACCACTGTTGGCGCAGCTATATCCAGCAGCTTTTTAACCAATTTTTCGTGCATGCCTGCCCGCGGAGGGTCGGTGATCACTACATCCGGCCGGCCATGGGTAGCAAAAAAAGCATCATCACAGATATCGATCACATCACCGGCAAAAAAATCGGCATGCGCTATTTTGTTCAGCTCCGCATTTTTCTTCGCATCTGCTATGGCGTCTGCGATCACTTCCACCCCAATCACTTTTTTGGCCAGCTTACTCACAAAAATACCGATACTGCCCGTGCCGCAATACAGGTCGTACACCGTTTGTGTACCATCCAGCTCAGCATAATCGCGGGTTACCTGGTATAATTTTTCTGCCTGGCGGGTATTGGTCTGAAAAAAAGATTTCGGACTGATCATAAAGGAATAATCTTCCAGTTTTTCTATAATGTATCCCTTTCCGAAATATACCTGCGGGTCCAGATCATAGAGGCTGTCGTTCTTTTTGGTGTTGATGGTATACAGCAGTGTGGTGATCTGCGGAAACTGTTGCAGTAACTGATCCAGCATTTTTTTTCGCAGCGTCTCTTCCTCATAGCCTATCACTACATTGATCATCAGTTCGCCGGTAGTGGTATTACGTACAAACATATTACGCAGCCAGCCGGTATGCGAACGGTTATTATAAAAAGCCAGTTGATGATCGATAGCAAACTGTGCCACCGCTTTGCGGATCTGGTTGGTGGGCTCTTCCTGCAAATGACAGGTATCGATCTCCACCACTTTATCAAAAAAGCCCCGTGCATGAAAACCCGCGGCACCGGCATGATCATTGGGGTTGATACCCGCTGCCTTCATCCGCCGGAATTCTTCGGTAGGAATGTATTTGCCGGTGGCGAAAGTATATTCCAGTTTGTTGCGGTAATGGCTGGTAATATCCGCTCCGATAATAGGCGCCATTTCGGGTAAAACCACTTTGGCAATCCGGCCCAGGTTATCGCTTACCTGCTTTTGTTTATAAAAAAGTTGCTTCTCGTAAGGCAGCATCTGCCACTGGCAACCACCGCAAACGCCAAAGTGCTGGCAGAAGGGCGTAACCCTGTCGGGCGAGAGTGAATGCATCTTAACCGTATACCCTTCGGCCCAATCCGTTTTGTTTTTGGATAACTGCACATCTACCACATCGCCGGGCACGGCGCCTTCAATAAATATCACTTTACCGTCGACCCTTGCCAACGATTTACCCTCGGCTGCATAGTCCTGCACCAGGACCTGTTCCAAAATAACCTGTTTTTTCTGCTTTCTCACGGCTGCAAATGTAACTACGATTGCCTTTGATTGAGAAGGATTAGAGAGGATTGCTGCGTAAGGATGCAAAAAGAACGGACCAACCGGATTTTTTTGACACCAGTTTAACGGCCACCCGCCCCGATTTAACTAAATTTACCCCTCATTCAAGCACTATGAGGCGATTCTTACTTACGATTTGCGTTTTATCTACGGTATGGGGTGTTGATGCACAAAAAACTACCCCCAAACCAGCGGCAGCCAAAGGAAGGAACATTTCCATTACACTTACCCCGCTTAAGAACTGTAAAGTGTACCTCGCCAGTTATTTTGGGCAGGGCAAGGCACTGGTGGATTCGGCCTACCTGAATGAGAAAAGCCAGGGCGTGTTCAAAGGACCTAATAAACTGACCGGGGGGATCTATTTTGTGGTATCCCCGCAATACACTATCCAGTTCGACCTGTTGATGGATGCAGAACAGCAGTTCAGCATCGTGGCCGATACCTCGTTGAAAGAAAAAGCGGTGATCAGCGGATCGGCAGAGAACGATCTGTACAAAACCTATGCCGTGTATACCGGCTCCAAAGGAGCCAGTCTGGCACAACTTGAAAACGCGTACAAAGCAGCTACCACCAAAGCAGACTCTACCCGTTTACGCGATGAGATCATTAAAACAGATAAGGAACTGCAGGATTACCGGGAAAATATCATCAAAAAACACCCCGGTAGTTTGCTGGCCGCCTTACTGGGTGCGATGAAAAGACCCACGGCACCTGCCATACCCATTGTGAACGGGAAAGCCGATTCTACCTATCCCTACCGCTATGTAAAGGACCATTTCTGGGATGATGTACTGTTTAACGATGACCGTTTGCTGCGTACGCCTTTTTTTGAAAAGAAACTGGATGACTATTTCAAGACCATGGTATCGCCCGAGCCCGATTCGGTGATCAATGAAGTGAAATATATATTGCTGATGGCGAGAACCGGCAAGGAAATGTATCCCTACCTGCTGACCAAGTTCACCAACAAATACATGAATCCTGAATTCATGGGACAGGATAAAGTATTCGTGTACCTGTTCGAGAATTTTTATGCCAAAGGCGATACGGTATTACTCAATCCCGCATCCAGGAAAACCATTACAGAAAGAGCCTATAGTTTAATGGCCAATCAACTGGGACAGGCCGCTCCCACTTTAGACCTGACAGACACCACAGGCAAAACCGTTTCCTTATACAATATCAAAGCACCTTTTACAGTGGTTACTTTCTGGGACCCCAATTGCGGACATTGTAAGGAAGAAATTCCCCGCATGGATTCGCTGTACAAGGCTAAATGGAAAAAATACGGGGTAGCGGTTTACTCGGTAAATATTTATGAGAATGAGATCCCGGCCTGGAAACATTTTATACAGGATAAAAAACTATCTGCCGAATGGACCCATGTATATGAGACCAAAGCGGCCAAAACAGCGGTGGAAAAAGCCGGGAAACCCAACTTCAGACAGCTCTATGATATTTATAAAACGCCTACGGTGTATCTGCTCGACAAAGACAAACGCATCATAGCCAAACAACTGAGCCTGGAGCAGTTTGATGACCTGATTGAAACCAAACGAAAAACGACCAAGAATTAACCGGACATAAAAAATGGGGAGAGCTCAGCATAGAAACTGTCCTCTCCCCATCATACAATAGTAATCTATTGCTAGCGGATCTCTTTTACTACGTTCCAGATCACTTTAGGTTTACCCAATGTGTAGTAGTGTAATACAGGTACACCGAATGCTTTTAACTCCTTACTCTGCTGCACCAGCCATTCTGTTCCTACCTGCTCACATTCCTGGTCAGTTTTGCATTTCATGATGGCGTTAGAGAGGTCGGTTGGAATATCTACATGGAAGATCCTTGGCAGAACGGATAATTGTTTTTTATTGGTGATCGGTTTCAACCCGGGTATGATGGGTACCGTGATCCCGTTTTCTCTGCAGGCTTTTACAAAATCGTAGAATTTCTGGTTATCAAAAAACATCTGTGTCATGATGTATTCTGCACCGGCGTCTACTTTCTGTTTCAGCTTGGCGAGGTCTATCTCCAGATTGGGTGCTTCAAAATGTTTCTCGGGATATCCGGCCACACCCATACAGAAACTGGTCTTACCTCCATTTTTGATATCCTCATCGAGATAAATACCATTGTTCATGTTATTCACCTGCTGCAAAAGGTCTATCGCATAATGGTTGCCGTCTTTTTCCGGCTCAAATGCGGCTTCGTTCTTGGCAGCATCCCCCCGTAATACCAGCACATTATCGATGCCCAGAAAATCCAGGTCAATCAGCGCATCTTCTGTTTCGCGTTTGGTAAAACCACCACAAATAATATGGGGCACCGCATCAATCCGGTAATGGTTCATGATGGCCGCACAAATACCTACGGTACCGGGGCGTTTACGAACATCCACTTTCTCAAAAGTGCCATCGGCCTTTTTCTTGAACATGGTTTCGCTGCGGTGGTAGGTAACATTGATCCAGGAGGGTTTAAAGTCCATCAATGGATCCAGGTGATCATACAAACTGGTAATCGTTTTCCCTTTTAAAGGCGGCAGCACTTCGAAAGATACCAGTGTATCTTTTGATTGCTGAATGTGATCGGTTATTTTCATCTCTTCGCTGCTTTGTGATACCGGGCCAGGCCCTTACAAAATTGTTGCAATATACACCCTCCGCCATAGAAAAACATCTGTTAAGATAAACAGGGGCTCATTGATTGACCCTGAGAACCGCTATTTTTGCCAAAACACATTACGGTGAGCCTTACCATACATACCAAAGACCTGTTTAAAAGTTACAAGGGGCGGACGGTTGTCCGGAACGTTTCCGTAACCGTTAAACAGGGCGAGATTGTGGGTTTGCTGGGACCGAATGGTGCCGGTAAAACCACTACTTTTTACATGGTGGTGGGGCTGATCAAGCCGGATGAAGGCCAGGTTTTCCTGAACGACCTGGAGATCACCAAACTGCCCATGTACAAACGGGCGCAGATGGGTATTGGCTACCTGCCCCAGGAAGCCAGTGTATTCCGGAAACTGAGCGTGGAAGAT
>SCVK01000296.1 GCA_004297075.1 Chitinophagaceae bacterium | reverse complement strand
AATCTTGTTAGTTTTAAGAACTAATACAAGTACTCATGCAAAAGATTGCCACTCTTTTTATTGCAGCCATCAGTACACTGTTACTGTTCTCCTCTTTTCAACCTGCTACCCCCACCCTTATTGGTGCCTGGGGATATGGCCCGGCCGGTAATCGCACCGTAATGATCTGCAGTGGTAATGTATTCTCCGTAGCAACCTACGATATCACCGGTAAAAAATTCAGTTCCTCTTACGGTGGTACCTGGCAGGTAACAGGTAACCAACTCCTGCAGAAAATCGAATGGAACTCGGCAGATAGTACAGCTGTTGGCAAAACGTTTACTTATCCGGTCAGTATCACTAACCAACAACTCACCATCGATAAACAAATATGGGATCAACTGGATGATGGCGGCCCCGGCGAACTGGCCGGTGCATGGATCATCACCGGAACCTATAACAATGATAAAGTATCGAAACGTGCCAGCCCTTTCTACCCGCGCAGAACCATGAAAGTGTTATCGGGTAAGTATTTTCACTGGATCGCTTATCATATCACCAACAAACAGTTTATCAATGCAGGTGGTGGAACGTATACAACAGTAAATGGCAAATACACTGAGAACATCGAGTTCTTTACCAAAACGGCAGAAAGCGTAGGCAAATCACTCTTATTCGATTATTCGTTTGTAAATGGCGATTGGCGGCACCGTGGCGAAAAATCAACCGGTGGAGCCATGGATGAGTGCTGGACCAGAAGAGAATTACTGGAGAACTGATTCGGCACACTATACCACCACCCGTATGCCATCTCAGCACTTATATGTTGTATCACATCATCAAAGTGTGGTCTTGTATTATTCCCTTATATACGTGGTAGCAAGAGCAAGTTTGTTTACATATAGCAGCGAACCGGTTTTGATACAGTATTCTTCCACCCCGATTTCTGAAGCCCCTTTGGCCCAATCGTATGAATAGCCCAGCCTTGTCCATGGTAAATGGGTAGTCGTTCCAAAATAGGCATCATAGATATTCTGGTTAAACCATTTGGAATGAAGCGGATCTGTATTGGCCGGAAAAAACAGTCCGGTTGTTCTAGTATCCACTTTCGGATCGGTTGCCGGTCTGAACATGTCTTTCGGTTTTACCCACAACTCAACAATATACTGGCTGCTGTTGGAGGGCGGCAATCCCAGTAACTGTCGTGTACGCAACAATGTGTCTGTATAGGGATAATAAGAGGCACTCATTTTGCTTTTATACTGCGAGGGTATAAACACCCAGATCTCACCCCATGTATTTACTACGGATGGACCTGAATAACTGCCGGGGTATTTATTAAAACTACCAGCCAATACATAAACTTCATTGTCGATGGTCTTCCATACCAATCGTGTATTACTGCTGTGGATGGGCCAGAGTGTATCGCAGATTTCGGAAGAGTCTGCTACCATGGCATCATAAATAGATGCCTGATACAATTCATCCAGGGTAACAGGCTCGGGTGGGGTATAAACGGGTACTGTTTTGGTACAACCCATAAACAGAAACGCGAGGGCGAGAACCAATAACTTTTTCATACAACACCGTTTAGAATAAGGGCAAGATTGCGCTGTACTGCTCTGGTATGCTGGTGATGCGGTTAACGGCTGGGGCTTTAAGCAGTGGAGAAAGTAGATCCGGTAAACAACCGCATGATAAAGTTATGCAGGAATCAGGAAAATTAAAAGGAATTGGACCTTTCCAGGCAGGCGGAACATGGTGAAATTCTGTTAGTTTTAGAAACAAATATCATCCATTATGAGAATAACAGCTGCTCTGCTCTTTCTGAGCCTTTTTTTGCAAAATCACACGACCGCCCAACATAAAACACCCCGCGGATGGACCCAGCTTTTTAACGGTAAGGACCTTATAGACTGGACGCCCAAGATTACCGGCTACCCACTGAACGAAAATTTCGGCAATACCTTTTATGTAGAAGATGGTTTGCTGAAAACAAAATACGATGCCTACGATAGTTTTAACGAACGTTTCGGCCACCTGTTTTACAAGAACAAATTTTCCTATTACCTTATGGAAGTTGAGTACCGTTTTACGGGCGAGCAGGCCAAAAACGGCCCCGGCTGGGCCACGCGCAACAGTGGTGTAATGATCCATTGCCAGGATCCCAAAACCATGGGTAAAGACCAGGACTTCCCCATTTCTATTGAAGTGCAGTTACTGGGCGGCAATGGCAAAGATCCGCGCAGCACGGCCAACCTATGCACGCCCGGCACCAATGTGGTAATGGATGGCAAACTGCTGACCAACCATTGTGTCAACTCCAGTTCTGCTACCTATCATGGCGACCAATGGGTACGGGTATCGATCCTCGTACTGGGCGATTCGCTGGTACAGCATATCATCGATAACAAAGTGGTGCTGCAATATGAAAAACCCCAGATCGGAAACGGCAATGTGATTCACTACGACCCGGCGGTGAAAATAGATGGCACACTGCTGAAAGAAGGTTATATCTCCCTGCAAAGCGAGAGCCACCCGGTGGAATTCAGGAAAGTGGCATTATTTGATCTGTCAGCTTACGCGAAGAATCCCAAAAAACTATCATCCGTATTACAGGAACTGAAAGTACCGGCTACCAGCAAATAAAACATC
>SCVK01000426.1 GCA_004297075.1 Chitinophagaceae bacterium | reverse complement strand
GTACACACAGATCTGGAGCAAGTATCTTCCCATTATCAAGATTTTATTGAAAAGAACCGCTAATGGAGACCAGGTACTGGATCTGAACAGGATTGATTTTGAAAGAGCAGGCAGTGGCCGCAAAGCGGGTTATAAATTCAACATCGAATTCAACAAAGGCCGTGTGGCCAATATCATCAGCGGTTCTGCACTGGCTTCCGATCTGGCATTTGTGATGCTGGAAGATGTTAATGTAAAAACCATCCTACTCGAGAATCACTTCATCGTTTCGCTGAATACCAAGTTTCAGTTAAGCCTGAAAAGGGTTACACCGGTAGAAGATTAATTTAATTATATCCAGGTTTTACTTTCTGCATCTCTCCGAGAGAAAATTTCCCGCAAAACGCAAGATGCGGTAAAGAAAGCAAGCCCCTCCTTCTCTTTTTTGGCTCTTGGAAATTACCTATACCTGTCAGTCTGTTTATTGGAACTGCGGGAGGTTTACTAAGTGAAAAACAAGAAAGAAAGAGCAAAAGAAGGATTGGGGAATAGCTACGTAAAAACAATTCCCCCAGCTCTATATACCCGTAGCTGTAAATTGGTTAATACGGTTTTTTAACAGCAGGGCATTATAACATGCTTTTTACCGCGCCGCCATCGAGCGTTATGGTCTGGCCTGTAGTATACCGACTGAGCGGACTCAACAGCCAGAGCGCCAGGCTGGCAAAATCAGCCGCTTCGCCCAAAGCGCCTACCGGGATCTGGGCAATGGCTTTTTCCCTCACTTCTTTAATAGACAAACCGGTCTGTTCACTTTTTTTCTGGTAGATGCGTTCAATAGCGGCCGTATTATGCGAGCCCGGGCCAAGGATATTGAGTGTTACCCCGGTTTTGGCAATTTCCTGCGATAAGGTTTTTACCATCCCCACCACGGCCACCCGCAACGAGCTGCTGAGCACCAGGTTTTCAAGTGGCTGTTTTACCGAAGAACTTTCTATAAACACTACACGGCCATAGTTATGTGCGATCATTTTCGGAACCAGCGCCTGGGCCAGTTCCACTTTCCAGCGCAGCAGTGTTCGGTAAGCATTGTCCCAGTCTTCCAGCGTGGTCTCCAGCACCGTTTTGGCAGGTGGTCCACCGGCATTTACCACCAAACCGTGTAACTGCCGGTTGCCGAGCTGGGTTATGAGTTGTTGCATTACTTTACTATCTGTGATATCTCCTGCCAATACCTCCACCCTACCCGGTGCCAGGGCAACCAATGTCTGTAATTTTTCTTCGCCTCTCGCTACTGCAATAATAGCAGCACCCTCGGCAAGTAATGCTTCAGCAATGGCTTTACCAAAACCGGCACTGGCGCCGGTAACAATGAATAACTGGTTGGAGAGATGAAGGTTCATATATGTACTGTTTCAGTACCATAAAGGTAAGTTCCCGGATGGAAGAAAATAATATCGGTGTACCTGGGTAGCGACAGCTCGTCACCAGTAGCCTGCTGCATTATACGAAAAGGCCCGTTCTGGAAAGAGCGGGCCGTATAAATTTTGCAGGTAAAATCAGTGAGTTAACCTATTACGCCAATAATAGTTAAACAACCCCTGCAGACTTATGAGATGGTGAAATTAATCCTGCTTTTTTCTCTTGCAGATTAATTGGTATCAACAGCAGAATGATGGGTATGAAATACAGAATCACACTCTGCATTTACGACTGAACCTTAAAATGACCTCGGCAACCACTTTCGTTCCGATAGATGCTCTGGGTTCACATAAAAAAGGGCCCGCTCAACATGAGCGGGCCCTTTTCATAAACAATTCCTAATTACTAATTTTTAATTTCTAATTTCTAATTACCAGTTACCCTCTTGCCTTAATCAGCTGCACCACTTTACGCTTCGTACCCTGTATCAGTTCCGCATAGTAAGTGCCGCTGCTGTAGCTATGGCCGATCTGCCAAGTGCTGTTTGATCCCAACTTCGATCTCGCATCCACTACCCTGCCCGATCCATCCATCACTCGCAGGTTAACTGGGGTTGCATACTTACTCTCCAGTTTCAACGTAAAGTAGGTCGTACTTGGGTTGGGCATCACCGTCACTTTCAGTTCCTCTTCGCTCGCAGTAACTACCTTCTCTTCAGATACCGACTGTGTTACTCCCTTGTTGTTGTTCACCGATGTAATCGGTGCCGCTGGTGCACTGCAATCGTAACTGTTCCAGATCACTTTGTTGCCCTTGCTCTCCACTTCCTCCGCTATGAACAGACCCGTCATATACACATCGTCCTCACAGTTCGAAGCTGAGTGGCCCCTATGGTCGCAGTCGTTGTGCTCATGACCACGGTGTTTGCAGTCTCTGCTGTTATGTGATTTGTGGTCACAATCACCATGTTTGTCATCATCATGATCCGAGTCTGTAGCCGTTACCCGCAGTTTACCGTTCGGCATCAGGATATTGGCAATCACACGCATATCTCCGCCCTTCACCGTGAACTTCTCTTCATCCCTGCGCTGGTCGCCCATGTAGAAGCTCACTTTGTAGCTCTCTGGGTTCAACAGTACCTGGCTGCCGATGCTCACTTTATTACCCACCCTCACACTCGTGTTCGGTGCAAAGCGGATATAGGTATAGTCGTTGTTCCTCGCTCCCCTGTCGGCCGTGAAGTTCTCTATGTTCAGTACCGTACTGGTAAAGCGGATGCTGGCTCCCTCTTCCAGGCGGATATTACCAAATGTGCTGCCCGATACCGTTACACTGATCCCCTTCTTAACCGTCAGGTTCTTGTAGTTACCGTTTAAAGTAGCATTGTTCTGTGAAGCGGTTACACTTGGCAGGTTGTTGGTGCTGGCCGTATTGTACTGCATCGTAGGCAGGGTTACCGATGCGATACCGATTACCTGGCTGTTCAGCGTAATGCCGGAGCCGTCTTTATCGATCCTCGGCGCTTTTACAAACGAACCCGCTCCTGTTACTCCGCTATAGCTCTTGAACTCCGCTTCGCCCCTGGATGTCATGATTCCTACGCTGCCGCTTAAGACTTTGTTGTATTTACCCAGTTCCACTTCCTTGTAAGCTAGGATGGTGTAACTGCTGCTGAGGGTCTGTTTCTGGAAATTGTATACTGCCGAACCGGCACTTATACATCCTGTTACCGATGACTGGGTGTACAGGTAGTAGTTGCCATCTGCATTGGTTAAACCAAGGTTTAACACGGGGTTGGCAGTAAAGGTTCCCGGGGTATTACCGGCCGACCAGCTATACAGGGCCGGATTAATGCTGGAAGCGGCCGTTACGCTGGCCTGGTTACAGAACGCATCGGCATTACTGCTTACATAGGTAGCTACCGGTAATGGGTTCACCACTACAGTTGTGCTGCCGGTGCTGGTATTGCCGTTTACATCCGTTACCGTCCAGGTAATGGTGGAGGTTCCGATAGCAAAACCACCTGATGCATCATAACCGGTACCCGTTCTGCTGGTAGCTCCGGTTACTGCATAACTAACCGTAGCGATACTGCAGTTATCCGTAGCGCTGGCCGCTGGGATCGTGTACTGGGTACTACCGTTGGCATTGGCACAGAATACCTGGGCCGCCGGCAGTGTTACAATCGGTGCAATATTATCAATCACTGTAACTATAGCTGTCTGAGAGGCGCTGTTGCCGTTTACATCTGTTACCGTTAAGGTAACTGTGTTCTGACCTACATTACTACAGTCGAAGCTGGTTTTATCCAGACCGTAACCGGCAATACCACAGTTATCCGTTGACCCGTTATTGATCTGGGCTGTGGTAATAGAAGCTGCACCACTGGCATCCAAGGCAATCACAATGTTATTGGTGATCACTGTTGGGGCAAGCTGGTCAA
>SCVK01000295.1 GCA_004297075.1 Chitinophagaceae bacterium | reverse complement strand
CGAAACACTGGAGGAAGTACTGGATGTAAAGCCCAAGGGCGAAAAACTGCATATCGGCATCCCGAAAGAGATCGCTTTTCAGGAGAACCGGATTGCGTTAACACCCGATGCGGTAGGCGTACTGGTGGCCAACGGCAACCAGGTGGTGGTAGAGCACAAAGCAGGGGAAGCCAGTCATTTCTCAGATAAGGATTATGCCGAAGCCGGTGCCCGTATTGTGTACGAAAGAGCAGAGATTTTTAAATGTCCCATCCTGGTAAAAAGCGCGCCGCCGGTAGAAGAAGATATGCCGCTGCTGCAGATGAACCAAACCATCATTTCTCCCATACATCTTTCTGCACTGAAGAAAGAATATATTGAGAAGATGATGGAGAAGCGGATCACTGCTTTGAGTTTTGAGAACTTTAAGGATGATAGCGGTACTTACCCCATTGTAAGAAGCATGAGTGAGATCGCCGGTAGTGCGGTGATGCTGATTGCCGGGCAATACCTCAGTAGTTTTAACAAGGGGAAAGGTGTATTGCTGGGTGGTATCAGTGGTATCCCACCTACCAAAGTAGTGATCATCGGTGCTGGTATTGTGGGCGAATTTGCCACGCGGAACGCATTGGCACTGGGTGCTTCGGTAAAAGTGTTCGACAGTAATGTGTATCGTTTAAAACAACTGCAGAATAATTTAGGACAAAGGATCTGGACCAGTGTACTGGAACCCCGTATCCTTGCCAAACAATTGAAGACCTGCGAAGTGGCCGTAGGTGCATTGAGTAACGAATATGGCCGAGCACCGGTGGTGGTTACCGAAGAAATGGTGGCAGCCATGCGCCCGGGCAGTATCATCATAGATGTGGCCATTGACAGGGGTGGCTGCTTCGAAACCAGCGAATTGACCAGTTACGAAGACCCTACTTTTCTTAAACATGATGTGATCCATTATTGTGTACCCAATATTCCCAGCGGTTTTGCCCGTACAGCCAGCCAGGCCATCAGTAATGTGCTGATGCCGCTGATTTTGGATATCAGTGATGAGGGTGGACTGGAAGAAATGGTTTGGCACAAATTCAATCTGCGGGAAGGCATTTATATGTTTAAAGGTGCGCTGACAGATTTTTATATCAGCCAGCGATTTGACCTGAAATACACCGACCTGAACCTGTTGATCGCCAGCAGAAGATAAGCACCGAAACCTATTTATAAACAAGGGCCGAAACAAACAGTTTCGGCCCTTGTTGTGATGATTAAAAACTCATTTCATCTGCACTGGGTCCGTAACTTCCCGGAATAGGGATGTCCAGTAAACGCAGGTACACACCCAACTGTGCACGATGATGGGTAATCTGGTTAAACACCATGCGGATCACATCCAGTTTGGGATCGGTACTATAGATCTGTTCTCCGTTACGCAGGGTCCAGTTCTCGGCCAGGGTTTCTTCTTTGCCAGCGGCCAATGCCTCCCGACCATCTTTCAGACAGGTTTCGAAATAATCCACGAGGGTGTTGGTGTCGCTGATCTTTTTGGGGTTGTATGCATTTACTGCAAAATCCAGTTCAGCGGTGTTGAGTACCATGCCTATCCAGGTAGGTAACTCTGCAATATGCGTAGTTAACTGGCTGATGGGCATGCTTTTGGGATGCGGCCTCCAATCGTACTTGTCGTTGGGTACGATCGACAGCATTTTACGGGTAATAACGGCTTCGTTTTCCAGTTCTTTCCGGAATTGTTGGATCTGTGACATAAGATTGATTTGTTTAGACAACAAAGTAACCATGGGGTAGTGTCAACCCTATGTCAGCAGCTATTCGGTTCCTGATAATTTTTTTTGAACGGCCAGCAGATTCTTTGCTACGATGCCCGGAAGTTCTTTTGGTAACAGGATGGTGGCCCACTCTCCCAACAGCAGGTACCATCGGGCAAAACCTTCGAGCGAGCGGGTTAGAAAAGTCATTTCTACCTGGTCACCCAGGTCTTTCTGCGATACATAACCATTATAGTATTTCTGCTCACCCAGGTACCCGATCACAGATTTCTCTATCCGGATCACAACGGTGAACAGTTCTTTTTCTTTGGAAACCTTCGATAAAAAACTTTGTAAAGAAGGATGCGCTTTATCAAAACGAATAGCTGTAACGGAAAGATACCTGATATGATCTACACGGAAAGTACGGTAATCGTTCCGCAAACAACACCAGCCGATCAGGTACCAGTACCTGCCCATGAAAAAAATGCCAACTGACTCAACGTTCCGGTTGGTCTTTTCCTGCGAGTGCTCCGCAAAATAATCGATATTGATCACAGCCTTTGCGGCAATGGCTTTCAGGATCTGTTGCAGGTAAGCTGTGTCTGTTGGCTGCCCGGAGAAATTAGGGCTGTTGATCACTTCAATATGTTGTTCCAGGTTCTCGATATGATCGCGCTCGGTTAACCGCAATACCGATTTGATCTTGAACATGGCGGCCTGGTATACTTCGCGGGTAGATGCATCGGTTAGTTTTTCCACCAGCTTCTCAGCCGTCAGCAAGGCGGTGGCTTCTTCCTGCGTAAACATCACGGGCGGTAACCGGTAGCCTTCCATG
>SCVK01000540.1 GCA_004297075.1 Chitinophagaceae bacterium | reverse complement strand
CCTTGATGGGGACTATTGATGCAGGATGGTAGCAGCCGTCCTGCATGGCCCCCCTGCTTTATTGCGAGCGCGGCACCTGCGGACCCGATGGCGCCTGGTTCTGCTGCTCGTCGACTTTCTTCAGCGAATCCAGGATGCCGCCCGAGGTCGGCGGCGCGATCGGTGATCCGCCGGCCGGCTGGGTCTGCGACGGCTGGCCGATGATCGACGACGGCTTGCGGTCGTATCCGGCGTACCAGGAGAGAAACAGGCTGGTGAGGAAGAAGCCGACGGCCAGGATCGCGGTGGTCCGCGTCAGAAGGTTCGCAGTGCCGCGGCTCGACATGAAGCCCGCGCCTCCGCCCATGCCGAGGCCGCCGCCTTCCGACTTCTGGAGCAGGACAGCCCCGATCATGACGGTAACGATCATGAGGTGGATGACGATGACAACGGTCTGCATGATATCCTTCCGTCACAAGCGGGCGGCGCCTGACGGCGGCCGATCGCGCTTCGCGGGTTTTCCTGAAGTTGCGCGGTGTTACACGATCGGAAGGGGTATTGCCACCCCCGATCGGGTCGGGATCAGAGCTTTGGGTTAGCTAGGGGCAGCCTTTGGCGATCGCAAGGAAATCGGCCGCCTTCAGGCTGGCGCCGCCGACCAGCGCGCCGTTGACGTGCTTCACGGCCATCAGTTCGGCCGCGTTCGAGGGCTTGACCGACCCGCCATAGAGGATGCGCATCCTGGCACCCTCGGCTTTGAACCGGGAGATCAGAAGTTCCCGGATAAAGCCATGAAGTTGCTCGACATCCCCGGCCGTAGGTGTCAGCCCGGTGCCGATCGCCCAGACCGGCTCATAGGCCACGACCAGATTGGCCGCGGTCGAGCCATCGGGCAGCGAACCGTCGAGCTGGCCCCGCAGGATATCCAGGGTCTGGCCGGCGTCGCGCTGGGCCTGCGTCTCGCCGATGCAGACGATGGCGGTCGCCCCGGCGCGCCAGACGGCTTTGGCCTTCTGCCTGACAAGCGCGTCGCTCTCGGCATGATCGGCGCGGCGCTCTGAATGGCCGACAATGATGGCGGTCGCGCCGGCATCCACCAGCATTTCGGCGGAGACATCGCCGGTATGGGCGCCGGAGGCCTTCGGATGGCAGTCCTGGGC
Source organism: Chitinophagaceae bacterium (assembly GCA_004297075.1). Taxonomy (GTDB): domain Bacteria; phylum Bacteroidota; class Bacteroidia; order Chitinophagales; family Chitinophagaceae; genus Sediminibacterium. The sequence goes on along the minus strand of SCVK01000540.1, from coordinate 271 downwards.
CCCGACAGCGACCTTCTTGCCCCGCGCCTTGTCGGCGAAGCCGGCAATCAGGGTGGCCGGTGGGCAGACCAGCAGGTCCGCCTTCGCGGCCAAATCTGCCGCGCCGTTGAGCATGGCGTCGAATTCAGCAGCCTGGGCCTTCAGGCCGTTCATCTTCCAATTGCCGGCGATCAGCGGTCGGATGGCATCGGTCATGTCGTTGTCCAGCAAGATGAGCTTTGGGCATGCGCTAGCAGAGGACCTGCTGCAGTTCCAGACAAGATCGGAAGAG
>SCVK01000294.1 GCA_004297075.1 Chitinophagaceae bacterium | reverse complement strand
TCAATGAGTACAGTTAAAGTTGCCATCAACGGCTTCGGTCGTATCGGCCGTTTGGTTTTTCGCCAGATCTATAACATGGAAGGAATTGAGGTAGTGGCTATCAACGATCTGACCAGTCCTAAAGTATTGGCACACCTCTTAAAATACGACAGTGCACAGGGTCGCTTTGAAGGCGCCACCGTTACTGCCACAGACGATTCGATCATTGTAAACGGTGATACCGTTAAAATATACGCCCAGCGCGACCCCGCCCAGATTCCCTGGGGTAACCATGGGGTGGATGTGGTGATCGAGTCTACCGGTTTCTTTACCGATAAAGACAAAGCCGCCGCCCATATTACCGCAGGTGCCAAAAGGGTAGTGATCTCTGCACCGGCCACCGGCGACCTGAAAACAGTGGTTTTCAACGTAAACCATGCCATCCTGGATGGTTCAGAAACCATTATTTCCTGCGCTTCCTGCACCACCAACTGCCTGGCACCCATGGCCAAAGTACTGAACGATAAGTTCGGCATCCAGACCGGTTTCATGACCACCATTCACGCGTACACCAACGACCAGAACACACTCGATGCGCCACACCCCAAAGGAGACCTCCGCAGGGCACGTGCCGCAGCCGCCAATATTGTACCTAATAGTACCGGTGCCGCCAAAGCCATTGGCCTGGTATTACCCGAACTGAAAGGTAAACTGGATGGCAGCGCCCAGCGTGTACCAACCATTACCGGTTCATTAACCGAACTCACTTCTATCCTGTCTAAAAAAGTAACTGCAGAAGAGATCAATGCAGCCATGAAAGCGGCCAGCAACGAAAGCTTTGGGTATACAGAAGACGAGATCGTAAGCACCGATATCATTGGTATCCGTTTCGGTTCCCTGTTCGATGCCACACAAACCAAAGTAATTACTGCGGGTGATGCTCAACTGGTAAAAACCGTAAGCTGGTACGATAACGAAATGAGTTATGTAAGCCAACTGGTTCGTACCGTGCATTATTTTGCCGGGCTGATCTCTAAATAAATAATTTGAAAATTTATTAATGTGGTAATTTGAAAATGCACTAGCATGATTGAATTACCACTTTTTTTTAGTTTCTCATTTTCAAATTTTCAAATCCTCACATTTTCAAATTACCCCGATGAGCAGATTTACCGAACACAACTTCAACGGACAAAAAGCCCTGATCCGCGTAGACTTTAACGTACCGCTGGATGCCGATTTTCATATCACGGATGATACGCGTATGCGCGCCACCATCCCTACCATCAGCAAGGTACTCGCCGATGGCGGAGCTGTGATCCTGATGAGTCACCTGGGCCGCCCGAAAGACGGACCAACGGATAAATATTCGCTCAGGCACCTCGTTAACCACCTCATCAAATTACTAAACGGTGCCACCGTCAAATTTGCTGATGATTGTATTGGTGCAGAGGCTTATGCTAAGTCGGCCGCACTGCAACCCGGCGAAGTATTGCTGCTCGAGAACCTTCGTTTTTATAAAGAAGAAGAAAAGGGCGATCCCGCATTTGCTGAAAAGCTCAGCAAACTGGGAGATGTATATATTAACGACGCATTTGGTACCGCCCACCGCGCCCATGCTTCTACGGCTGTGATTGCGCAGTTCTTCCCCGGCGATAAAAAAATGTTCGGACTGGTGATGGAAGGCGAAGTATTGAGCGCGGAGAAAGTGATGCACAAAAGCGAAAAACCGTTTACTGCCATCATTGGCGGCGCCAAAGTGAGCGATAAGATCCTGATCATCGAAAACCTGCTCGAACGTGCCACTGATATCATTATCGGGGGTGGTATGGCCTATACTTTCATGAAAGCACAGGGAGGCCATATCGGCAGCTCGCTCTGCGAAATGGACCGCCTTGATACCGCACTGGAATTATTGAAAAAAGCCGAAGCCAAAGGGGTATGTATTCACCTTCCTTCCGATTCGGTGATCGCAGATAAGTTTGCGGCCGATGCCAATGTATCAACCGCCCCCAGCAACGAGATCCCCGATGGCTGGATGGGACTCGATATCGGCGCCAATGCCTGCGAACAGTTTGCCAACTGCATCAAACGCTCTAAAACCATTCTCTGGAACGGTCCTATGGGAGTATTTGAAATGGAAAAATTCCAGCATGGCACCAAAATGGTGGCCACTGCCATTGCAGAAGCTACCCAATCGGGCGCTTTCTCACTGGTAGGCGGCGGCGATAGTGTGGCAGCCGTTAACCAGTTCGGCTTTACCGATAAAGTAAGTTATGTATCCACCGGCGGTGGTGCATTGCTCGAATATTTTGAAGGAAAAGTATTACCGGGTATTGCGGCTATTAACGAATAAAAGCATTCAGTCGCTCGGCTCCGCCGAGTGACAAATATCCCCCAGCCTCCGGCTGTAACTTCTTTCACCAGTCACAATGCCATCCCAACCGGATGGCATTCTGCTTTCCGGTTCTTATCTAACTCCTTCCTTCACAATTCTTTAACCAAACCCCGCCAAAATGCCACCCCCAAACCGGTGGCACCTGTTTTGTAATATTTGGAACGTTATTACGACAAACAAGTAAATTACATCTAAATCAAACTTTGTATGAGCACAAAAAACATTACCCTGATCGTTAT
>SCVK01000293.1 GCA_004297075.1 Chitinophagaceae bacterium | reverse complement strand
AGTTTGGTGATATCGGTGTCAAGGCCTACACAGAGGTAGCTTTTCTTTTGTTTGATCTGGGCAATCAGGTCTTTTCTGTTCATGGGGTCAAAGATAAAGGGCGAATACTTGTGCTACAAGTACAAAGAGCCATTGTTGGAAAAACAGTGCCTTTACAGATTGCATAACTATATTTTCCCGCAAAGGCGCGGAGGCGCAGTTTGGAATTAGCTGTTTACTATTAATAGCTGTACACCTGGTATCCCCAGGCGGGCAAACTGAAACTTTTACCCGGTTCCATTTTTTCTTTTTTGCCGGAGAAAAGTTCGGTGGCTTCGCCGGTAAGCAAGCCATCTTTTACAGAAAAAGTCTGTGCCGCATTGGTGAAGTTGAGCAGCACCACCACTTTGTTTTTACCGGCTTCACGGGCATAGGCGTAGATCTTATCTTCCATGCCAGTGGTTAGTTTGGCAAAAGAAGCATTGGCACTTAACGCTGGATTGGTTTTCCGCAGTGTCAGTAATTTCTGATACAAACCTGCCCGCTCCAGTTTATCAAAACGGATACTGTCTTTTTCGAAAAAGGGAATGGCGCGCAGTATCGGTTCTTCCTGTCCGCTATAGACAAGCGGTACGGAACGTTTCAGGGTTTGTGTTAGTACAGCAAAAGGGGCATGAATATCGCCGGGCATGGTTTCAAAATCGGCTTTGTTCCAGCTGTTTTCATCGTGGTTGCTGGTAAAATATAAACGGATGGCATTGGCGGCCAACGTGGTATCGCCACGCTTTAATACACTATCCATGGCAGCGGCATTACGTTTGCCGGCGGCAATCAGTTTCATCATATTGAACTCGGGCCAGGAATACGTAGCATCAAAACCTACTTCGTGCAGCCAGGCACTGTCGGCCTCAGCCAGCATAAAAATATTCTTCTTTACGGCTTTCATTTCCTGGATACAGGTTCTCCAGAAATCCCTCGAAGGCCCTACGGCATAATCGCAGCGGTATCCGTCAATACCGGTTTCCGTTACCCAGTATTTCATCTGCTGTATCATACTATCGCGCAGCTCGGCATTGGCAAAATTGAGTTTGCGGGTATCGGTCCAGTCGAACTGCGATACCGGGTTACCCTTACTATCTTTCACATAAAAATCAGGATGTCTGGTAAGCCAGTAATGATCTGCACCGGTATGGTTGGGCACCCAGTCGATCATCACTTTAAAGCCTTTCTCATGCGCCTGTTTCACCAGCGCTTTCCAATCTTCGAGGGTTCCGTATTCAGGATTGATGGCCGTATAGTCAGCTACCGCATAATAACTACCCAGTGTACCTTTCCGATCCACTTTACTGATGGGATTGATGGGCATGAACCAGAGTGTCTGCACCCCCATTTCCTTTAAACGGTCAAGGTGTTTGGCAAAAGCAGCGAAAGTTCCTTCGGGGGTATACTGCCGCACATTCACTTCATAGATATTTCCCTGCATGATCCAGGCGGGATGGCCATCAATGAAACCGGTATCAGCCGCCACGGTAGTATCGGCACCATTTTTACAGGAAACAAAAGCAATTACCAGCAACAGCAGCAGGAAATAGGGCTTGCGCATAACAATCTGTTTAGGCTTTAAAATTATTGAAAAGGGGTGTGTAAAACAAACACATTTATATCACCCGGTAGCCATCCTGCTTCGTAACTGTTATCTCAGGTTGCCCATTACCCTGCAAAACCCTTTCTTTGCAGCCTAAGGATTGCCCTATGGAAAAACAAGCGATGTATTACGGCGGTTACCTGCAACTGGATAAAGTACTGGATGCCCAGCACCCCGTCAGCTTTGAAAAAGGAAATGAACCGGCACACGATGAAATGCTGTTCATTGTAATACACCAGGCCTATGAGCTCTGGTTTAAACAGATCCTGTTTGAGCTGGATTATGTGATGCAGGTATTTGCGCAGGAAAAGATCAACGACAATTCGGAAGACCTGAACCTGGTTCGTCACCGGCTGAACCGTATCATACAGATCATCCAGTTACTGAACCAGCAGGTGAACATCCTGGATACCATGACCCCGCTGGATTTTCTCGAGTTCCGGAACCTGCTTACCCCTTCTTCGGGTTTCCAGAGCAAACAGTTCCGTTTGCTGGAAGCCAGGCTGGGATTGCAATTAGACAAACGACATCACAAAGAATACTACAAGCGCACCAATGAAGGCGGCTTTACCCAGCCAGATTACCAGCATATTACGGATACAGAAACACAGGCCAGCCTGTTGCAACTGGTAAATAACTGGCTGGAGCGGATGCCTTTTTTTACAGACGCTTACTGGAAGGATTATCAAAGCACTGCTCCTGATTCACTCTCGCACCATCCTTTCTGGAACGATTACCGGCATATTTACCAGACAGGTTTAACTGAAAGGGAGCAGAATAAGATCGGCGATTTTGATTATGTATTTTTCGAGAGAGCACCGGAAGGCAGCAGTGCCGAGCAACTGGATCTGCTAAGGAGCAATTTCTCTCCGGCGGCCATGCGTTCGGCCCTTTTTATTATGCTGTACCGCGATTTTCCGATGTTCCAGACCTCTTACCAGATCCTGGATGCGTTGATCGAAATAGACCACCTGATGAGTAACTGGCGCCACAAACACCTGATCATGGTACGAAGGATGATTGGCATGCGGGTAGGAACAGGAAATACCTCTGGTGCCGGTTACCTGGAGGGTGCTTTGAGCAAACACTATGTATACCGCGATCTGTCAGGCTTATCCACCTATCTCATTGAACGTAAGAAACTCCCCCGTTTACCGGAAGAGTTGATCCGGAACCTCGGGTTTATGCATTAACGGATTGGCGGATGACGGATTAGCGGATTAAAAATAAAGCAAAATCTATGCTCCGTTTTCTAACACTCCTAATCCGCAAATCCGCAATTCGCCAATTCGCTAATCCCTGATTAACTATTGCTACATTCGTATCCTAATCCGCTTCTATGATACGAATGAAATGTCTGCTCGTCTTATTCGTGCTGGCAGTTTTATCAACTGCTGCACAGCCATCCAACAAAGTACTTCCTGCAGATCCTGCCGTCAAAATCGGGAAACTGAAGAACGGGCTTACCTATTATATCCGCCAGAACCAGGAGCCGAAAAACCGGGCAGAGCTGCGGTTGGTGGTAAATGCAGGGTCTGTACTGGAAACCGACAAACAGGTAGGACTCGCGCATTTTGTGGAACACATGAGTTTTAACGGAACCAAAAATTTCAAGAAAAATGAACTGGTAAATTTTCTTGAGAAAAGCGGTGTGAATTTCGGTGCCGATCTGAACGCCTCTACTTCTTTTGATGAAACCATTTACGAGTTACAGGTGCCTACGGATAGTCCGATGATTTATAAACAGGCCATGCAGATCCTGGAAGACTGGGCACATGCGGTAAGTTTTGAGCCGGCTGAGATTGATAAAGAAAGAGGCGTAATTGTAGAAGAATGGAGGTTAGGTCGTGGGGCGGATGCAAGACTGCGGGATAAATATTTTCCCGTGCTGCTCAAAGGTTCTCAATATGCCAAACGTTTGCCTATTGGCACGAAGGCCAATATTGATACGGCGCATTATAACCAGCTTACCTCCTATTACAAAGACTGGTACCGGCCTGATCTGCAGGCAGTGATCGTTGTGGGTGATGTAGACATGGTTGAGACGGAGAAAATGATCAAAGCACATTTTGAAAATATCCCCATTTCCGTAAACCCTAAAAAAAGAATCAAATACGGCATTCCTGCACACACAGAAACCCGTGTATCGATACTTACGGATGCGGAGCAGCCTTATAATGTGGTGCAGATCTATTATACTTTACCGCAACTGCCTCCCGTAACCACTGAAGCGCAGTTCCGCGCGTCTATGGTAAGAGAATTATTTAACCAGATGATGAGTGGAAGGCTGGATGAGATAGCACAGAAACCCACTGCACCTTTTCTTTTCGGTAACAGCAGTTACGGTGGTTTTATCGGAGATAAAGATGCCTTTACGTTGCTGGCTGTTGCCAAAACCGGGAAAGACGTATCCGCATCTATACAAACCCTGTTAACAGAGAATGAAAGAGTAAAACAATATGGCTTTGTGGCAACAGAACTGGAGCGGGCAGTGAAAAATATTTTGTCGAGGGTAGAGAATATGTACAAAGAGCGCAACAAGACCAAATCAGCCGAACTATTGCCGGAACTGATCGAACATTACCTGAAAGGCGAAGCCATTCCGGGTATTGAGAAAGAATATGAACTATACCAGCGGTTACTTCCCGGTATTACCCTGGCAGAAGTTAACAGCCTGATTGCCAAATGGATCAAACCTACGGGGCGTGCCGTGGTGATCACCGCTCCGGAAAAAGAAAAAAAGAACCTGCCCGCACAAGCGGTTGTTACGGCGCAGCTGAATAAACCGATAGGAAAACTGACGAAATACACAGACAAAGTGTCCACTTCTCCCATCCTTCCGGTAGATCCGGTGGCTGGTAAAGTAGTGAGTGAGAAAAAATATGAAGCGATCGGTACCACAGAATGGACACTATCCAATGGTGCAAGGGTGATTCTGAAACCGACTACTTTCAAAAACGATGATATTCAATTCTCCTGCATCAGCTGGGGCGGCACTTCGCTGTATAGTGATGAGGAGTATATCAATGCTGCCAATGCCGCGGTGGTGGTTTCTGTGGGAGGTATCGGCAATATGGATATTCAGCAATTGCAGAAAGCCCTGAGCGGCAAGAATTGCTATGTATCTGCTTCTATTGCCAATACCATGCAGGGATTGAATGGGAACAGTACCGTGAAAGACCTGGAAACGGCATTACAGTTATTACACGGACAGTTTGCTGCACCACGCAAAGACAAGGATATGTTTAACGTGGTTATGCAACAGTTCAAAGCACAGTTAGAGAACAAAGACAAGGATCCGGCTTCGGTGTTCGCAGATTCGGTGGGGTATATCATGGGCAATTATCACCCACGCCGGAAACCGTATACGGTGACTGATTTGCAGAAGATCGATCTGGACAGAGCTTTTGCCATTTTTAAAGAGCGATTTAGCAATCCGGGGCAGTTCCTGTTTACGTTTGTGGGTAATTTCAATGTGGATAGTATCAAACCATTGATCGAAAAGTACGTAGCTTCTTTACCGGGCAATCCGCAAAAAGAAAGCTGGAAGGATGTAGGTATGCGTTATCCCAGCGGACAGATCAGCAAGATCATCCACAAAGGAAAAGAGAACAAAGCCAGCGTGCGTTTATTCTATACTGGCAACACCACCTATAACGAAACGGATGATCTGCAACTGGGTCAGTTATGCAAGGCACTTGGCATTAAACTACGCGAGGTTCTGCGCGAAGATGCGGGTGGCGTATATGGTGTGGGGGTAAGTGGCGGTATTAACCGGGAACCCAATCCCAGTTACAGTATCGGCATCCAGTTCAGCTGTGCACCGGAAAATGTAGACAAGCTGGTAGCACTGGTGCAGGAAGAGATCAAACAGACCAAAGCGAACGGGGTGGCGCAGACCAATGTAGACAAAGTGATTGCCGAACAAACCCGTAGCTTAGAGAATGAAGTGAAAGAGAACAGCTACTGGCGTTTTAAACTGGAGCAGCAATTCTTCAGAAATGCCGACCCGCTGAAGATCCTGGAAGCGCCGCAGAAGCTGAAACAGTTAACGGTAGAAAGAACCAAATTACTGGCTGTAACCTATTTCAATGATAGTAATTTTGTGAAGTTGGTTTTACTGCCGGAAGTGAAATAGAATCTTAATTTTCAATTTCGCCGTAGAAAAAGTACTATCCGCAGTAACCCTTATCCTTATTTACCTATGCAACTTTTAAACAAAACAAACTATCATCTTCTTCTGGCACCACTCCGGCAGGTAACCATCAACAATCTGTTTGCACGTGCCGTTATTGAACAAAAGGTGAACGGGCAGGTATTTGTGGATGACTGCGATGAGCCAACTACTTTTTATGTGATCCATCCCTATGGTATGACATTACTGTTTGGCAACAGCAATAATCAGTCTTTTAACAATAGTTTCAAAGTATATGCCCTGAACCAGGGCGGAACGCGGCAGAAACATGAATGGATGCAGGCCTTCCCAAACAATTGGGATCAGGTTCTGCAGGACTTATTCGGCGAAACACTGATTCCCTCGGCCCATAATACATCTCAACAGGAAAAAGGGATCATTGAATTAAACACGAGGGTAAACTTTACATTCAATAAAGAAAAATTTCTGGCAAACCGCAAAACCGTTACCGATCCGGATATCAGGATCATCCCGGCTAACGGAGAATTATTTCGCGGAATGAAAGGCAGTGTGATACCCGCCAACTTCTGGAATAACGAAACTGATTTTTTAAATAACGGGCTCGCATACTGTCTCTTGTATCAAGATCAACTGGCCTCTATGGCATTTTCCTCTTTCTGGTTTGATAAGCAGTTTGAGCTGGGAATTGAAACCATCCCTAATTTCAGAGGCAAAGGATATGCAGAACTGGTGTGTGCCGCATTGATTGATTATTGCCTGGCCAATGATTATGAACCTATTTGGGCTTGCAGACTGGAAAATACCGGGTCATACCAACTTGCATTAAAACTTGGGTTTGAAGTTTACAAAACGGTTCCATATTACAGGTTAAGTAGTTAAATTATCGAAACTGGTTTTACCTGAACATTTTTCAAGAATTATAACTCATTTAAAATTTCATCTGATAAACCTACCCGATAAAAAGAATTCAACATAGCTATGCCAATTACCAGACGAAAATTCATTACCACAGGGCTAATCACAGCAGCAGGTATCGCAGTAACAGATGCGTTCTGGATAGAAAAATTTTTTATCGAAACCAATGAATTTTACCTAGGCACAGCTACCCGGGAAACCGATAACCTGAGATTGATCCAGGTATCTGATCTGCACCTGCAGAAGATCAGTTACCCGATCAGACAACTGGCTAAAAAAATCAACGGCCTGCAACCAGACCTGATCGTATTTACCGGTGATGCCATTGACAAAGCGGAAAACCTTCCATTGTTCAACGAATTTCTGGGATTGATAAATACAAACATTGCCAAAGCCGCAATTCCGGGTAACTGGGAATACTGGGGTAAAGTTGATCTGGCAGCATTGGCAGAAGTTTATCAAACGCATAACGGCACATTACTGATTAACCAGAGCATACAATATCATTTCAACACCACCACCCTTTCCGTCACCGGTGTAGATGATCTGGTAGGAGGTAAAGCAGATATCAGTACCGCGCTTCAACACTACCAGGTCAGCGATCATCATATTATATTGAATCATTGTCCGCAATACACTGAACAGATCCGGGCATTGTTGCCCAAAGAAATTACAACAGCCTGTATCTTATCGGGGCACACCCATGGCGGACAAGTTAACCTGTTTGGATATGCCCCTTTCTTGCCGCCGGGCAGCGGTAAATATGTGAAAGGCTGGTACGAAGATGCGGATCCAAAACTCTATGTATCCAGGGGAATCGGCACCAGTGTTTTCCCCGTCAGGTTTGGATCAAGGGCGGAGATAGCAGTGTTTTTTCTACCCCAGACATCTCATAGGGCAACTCCATAGATTATTCACGCAGGGAATATTACAGATCGGGAAACTGTTTTGATTAATCACCGAAAAACAGAAAGGATTAACATGATTATTATTGCAGGTAACGCCCCCCCAGCACAGTTGTTTATGATATGCTGCATTCCTTGTTTTCATATTTTTGTAACCAAATTGCCACAGCCTTCCAATAGATAACTACATAAAAATCAGCAACTTTACAGACATTCAATATTCCGCAGTGTTGCAAAAAAATATAGTTTTACCAAAGCTGCTGTACACAGCTTTACCCGCTCTACTGTAAGAGCAATTGGTTGTATGTTACCAGATAGCATTTCCCAAAACTGATTTGCCGGGAGCAAGTGATACTGCTTTTACAGGAGTAGCAGTATCAATATGTTACTATGAAATCCATTTGACCACTAAAATCCAATACCATGAAAAAAACGCTAACCTGTGTGATGATCAGCTGTACGCTCATCGTTGCCTCTATGACCGGTTGTGCCAAAAGCCAGAACAATAGTTTGGCCAACTTTCAACCAGAAATTGCCAATGTGGCTGATAACTTTCAACTGCAGGCCAGCAATGTAACGCAGGTAACCACAACTATTGATTATGACTGGAGCAATTCCGGCACCATGGCCACGATCGACAAATCCGGAGTTCTTACTGCTGGAACCGCAAAGATTTCGCTCCTGGATAAAAATGGCACTACGGTTGCTACATCCGATCTGAAAGTAACTGGAAACGAAACCAGTTCAACGGGCGTATCCGGGATCTGGAAGATCCGCCTCGAACTTAGCCAGTTTAACGGAACGCTCAACTTCAGGGTACAAAAAAAATAGCACCTGTTGCGCTGTGATGAAGGCCATCACAGCGCAACTTATATCATGCACAGATGCACATCCCAAGACCTTGGATGGTATAGACCAATGACCGACACATGGGATTAAGAACCGATTAAGAGATACCGCGAATACGTAATATATCTTAACTTACTGGTTCCAAACCTATTGCATGCCATCTACCCAACGGAACTATGCCTTATGTACCGGCCTGCTGGGCTGGTTTGCGGTGATTGCGCAACTGGTGATCCTGATCCAGATCCGGACAACTTCACTAACAGAAGCGATCATCCGGTTCTTCAGTTATTTTACGATCCAGTCGAACATTATTGTTGCCCTTTGCTTCAGTGCGTATTTTATGCGGGGCAAATGGAAGGAATTTTTTACCAGGCCCGGCACACAAACAGCAGTTACCGTGTATATCACGGTAGTAGGGGCTGTGTATAACCTGGTTTTACGCCCTATCTGGCACCCTACCGGTTTTCAGATCCCGGTGGATGAACTGTTACATACTGTGATTCCCCTACTCACGTTGCTTTTCTGGTTACGCTTCATACCCAAAACATCATTACAGTGGGGCGATGCGTTTAACTGGGCATTATATCCTTTAGGCTATACTATTTTTATCGGTGTTCGGGGTGCTATTTCCGGTTTTTACCCCTACCCTTTCATTAATGTAACTGAACTGGGATACCCGAAAGTTTTGATGAACGGTATGGTACTGGTGCTGGTCTTTGTTTTTCTCTTCTTAGTTTTGATCGGTGTGGCAAAACTGCTGTCGAAGCAGAAAGTAACATCCTGATCAGTTAACTATCTAAATTCCATTATGGCACCTGCTATTGAGATCCTGGAATCAGCGATCCTGTCTGACAACTGGTATATTTTAAAAAAAATCACGTACGCTTTTACCGATGCCGGCGGTACCCGCAAAACCCATGTGCGCGAAGCTTACGACCGCGGCAATGGCGCCGCGATCCTGCTGTATAACCGCGCGCAGGGTACGGTGATCCTAACCCGGCAGTTCCGCTTGCCCACGTTTATCAATGGCAACCCGGATGGTATGATGATAGAAGTTTGTGCGGGTTTGCTGGATACTGATAATCCGGAAGACTGCATCCGGCGGGAAACAGAAGAAGAGACCGGCTACCAGGTAAAAGACGTAAAGAAGGTCATGGAAGCATACATGTCGCCGGGCTCCGTTACTGAGATCCTATACCTGTTTGTAGCAGAATATGATACCCAGATGAAAATTCATGAAGGTGGCGGACTGGAACACGAGCAGGAAAACATAGAAGTACTGGAGCTTACGCTTGATACGGCCCTGGAGATGATACGCACCGGCGAGATCAAAGATGCCAAAACCATTATGTTGCTGCAATACGCCAAACTGCACCAGCTTTTATAAAACTGATATCGCTCTTGTGATCCGAACCAGATGAAAAAGATTCTCGCCATTTGTGGTAGTACCCGAAAACAGTCTGTGAACAGTCATATACTGCATCATATTGCCAACCAATATGCAGGCAAGGCTGTTTTTACCCTGTACGAGTCCATTGACCAACTCCCGCATTTTAATCCCGATCTGGATACAGATCCTTTACCCGCCACTGTAATCCATTTCCGCCAACTGATCGAAGACGCAGACGGGGTAGTGATCTGTACCCCGGAATATATATTCAGTTTACCCGGCAGTTTTAAAAATGCGATTGAGTGGACGGTATCTACCACCCTGTTCACCAACAAACCTGCGGCACTGATCACGGCATCCTCTTCCGGACAGAAAGCCCATGAAGCGCTTAACCTCGTAATGAAAACAGTAGGCGTTCAACTGGGCGAAAAAGGATCCTTGCTGATCTCTGCTCCCAAAACAAAACTGACCATAGATGGCCAGGTAACCGATGCAGCCACTGCGTCCGCTATTACGGAACTGATGGATGATTTTTTAAGCATCCTTTGAGTTTTAGCCTGAATTGCTCGGCCACCCTATCTTTGCCGCATGAACTGGATCATACTGATCATTGCCGGACTTTTTGAAGTAGGTTTTACCACCTGCCTTGCCAAGGCACGTATCAGCAGCGGTACGGTATCGCTGTATTGGATAGGCGGTTTTTTTATCAGCCTCAGCCTGAGTATGTATTTCTTATACAAAGCCACCCAAACCCTGCCCCTGGGTACGGCCTATGCGGTCTGGACGGGCATTGGCGCCGTAGGAACGGCGCTGATCGGCATCCTGTTCTTTAAAGAGCCAGCCGATTGCTGGCGTTTGTTCTTTATGGTAACCCTGATCGCTTCCATTGCCGGTTTGAAATTCGTTTCCTCGCACTGAACAGCGATATTTTTCGGCAGATACCTGCCGGATTGTACCTTTACCCTAATACCTACCCATGAAATCATTTATCTGGATCATATTGATTCTTCTCGCCGCTTGTACGGGCAAACAACCCGAATACCGGAAAGCAGAAGATGCGCTGGACGCCGGACGCGAATACATTAACGCCACCCTGCAGGGCGATTTTTCAAGAGCGGCTTTTTATACGGTTACGGATGAAAGAAACAAACAGTTACTGTTGCTGACTGAAAAAACCTATCGCGAAAAAGACAAGGAAGGACGCCAGCAGTTCCGCACTGCTTCCATCAATATTGCGGAAGTAAAGGAATTAACAGACAGCACCACTGCCATCCATTACAGCAATTCATTTGACAAAGAAGCTCATATTTTGCAGGTAGTCAAAAGAAACCAGACCTGGCTGGTAGACCTGGGCAGCTCACAATAATTTTATCCCTATGCTAATCAGGCAACTCTTATTGGTAGGTGCAGGTGGCATGATCGG
>SCVK01000539.1 GCA_004297075.1 Chitinophagaceae bacterium | reverse complement strand
CGAGCCGCTGTTCCATATCGGCACATTCGGTGTTTCCGGCCGCGCCATCATCCTGATCGGCGGTGGCCTGTTCCTGATCGGCAAGAGCGCGCTGGAAATCCATGAGTCGGTGGAAGGCGACGGCCATGGGCCGGATGACGTCATCGGCAAGGTCGCGAGCGTGACCTTCACCTCGATCATCATCCAGATCATGATCCTGGACATCGTGTTCTCGCTGGACTCGGTGATCACCGCCGTGGGCATGACCAACAACATCCCGGTGATGGTCACCGCCATCATCATCGCGATCGGCGTGATGATGTTCTTCTCCGGTGCTGTGGGCCGCTTCGTGGAGCGTCACCCCACGATCAAGGTGCTGGCGCTGTCCTTCCTGATCATGATCGGCATGGTGCTGATCGGCGAGGGCATGGGCTTCCATGTGCCGAAGGCTTACGTCTATGTCGCCATGGGCTTCTCGGTGGGTGTGGAGATGCTCAACATCCGCATGCGCGGCAAGTTGAACCAGAAAGAGTCGCGGGTCGAGCTCTGAGAGGCATCGCGGCATGAGCAAGTACTGGAGCGCCGTGGTCCGCGGCCTGACGCCCTATGTGCCGGGCGAGCAGCCGAAGATCGCGGACCTGATCAAGCTCAACACCAACGAGAACCCCTACCCGCCCTCGCCCGCCGCGACGGCGGCGATCGCGGCGGCGGTGGACGGCGCGCTGCGCCTCTACCCGGACCCGAACGCGGACAAGCTCAAGGCGGCCATCGCCGCGCATCACGGGCTGAAGCCGGCGCAGGTGTTCGTGGGCAACGGCTCCGACGAGGTGCTGGCCTTCGTGTTCCAGGGGCTGCTGCAGCATGAGCAGCCGATCCTGTTCCCGGACATCACCTACAGCTTCTACCCGGTGTACTGCGGCCTCTACGGCGTGCAGTACAAGACCGTGCCGCTGGACGAGGGCTTTCGCATCCGCGTGGCGGATTACGCACAGCCCAACGGCGGTGTGATCCTGCCCAACCCGAACGCGCCGACCGGCTGCCTGCTGTCGCTGGAGGAGATCGAGACGCTGCTGCAGGCCAACGCGGCCTCGGTGGTGGTGATCGACGAGGCCTACATCGACTTCGGCGGCGCGTCCGCCGCGGTGCTGGTGGACCGCTACCCGAACCTGCTGGTGGTGCAGACC
>SCVK01000292.1 GCA_004297075.1 Chitinophagaceae bacterium | reverse complement strand
CCGTGAAATCCGTTCATTTGGGTATAAATATTTCCAAGTTTACCACTTGTTGACACAAAATAACACTTTTTCCCACTTTTAATTCCATTTTGGAGCGTTTGTATTTATCCACAGAACCCACTGACCTGTAATACAATACAGCAAAGGATTTGAAGCCTTTTTTCTGTCAAAAAGCCATATCGACTGTGAATTACTGTGGATAACCCGTGAATACACGAGCGGTAATTGTGCATTACCCTGATACAACGAAATTTATCTCCTTAAAAATCAAGCAGATGGCTATTGCAGGTTATTCAGGTACCCCTTTGGTTAAGAAACTGGGCATCCAACCGGAAATGAAGGTTTTACTGGTGAATCCGCCGGTAGATTATGACCAGTTACTGGAGACCGATATCAGGTCACAGGTGGTAAAAAGTGGTAAAGCCGATTTTGTACATCTCTTTGCCGTAAAACGGTCGGAGCTGGAGAAACAATTCCTTTCGCTGATTAAGCAACTCCCCCCCACAGCCATTATCTGGATCTCCTGGTATAAAAAATCGGCTAAAATGCCCACCGATATTACGGAAGACATCATTCGTGAAATCGTACTGCCCACCGGCTGGGTGGATGTGAAAGTCTGCGCAGTAAGTGAATTGTGGAGCGGTTTAAAAATAGTAACACGGAAAAATATGAGGTAGCACCATGATTGATCAGATTATGGACGGAGGTTTTAAACAGTTAAATTTGCTTCGTGTTATCCTTCATACAATAATTAGAAAACTCTTCAGCGAAATCATATACCCAATCATATCCATCTGCGCTCATGCACCCCAAAGAACTTTCCATTATAGATTTCACTTACGAGTTGCCCGATGAACGCATTGCCCGGTATCCGTTGGCAGAAAGAGACCAGAGCAAACTACTCATCTACCGTAATGGCCAGATCTCGGAAACCATCTACGCAGAACTGGCAGCACATATCCCTGCCAACAGTTTACTCGTATTCAACAATACCAAAGTAGTAGAAGCCCGTTTGCTGTTTGAAAAACCCAATGGTGGCAGGATCGAGATCTTTTGCCTGGAGCCGCATGAACAGTATGGCGACATTACCACCGCGATGCTGCAGAAAGGAAAAGTATGGTGGAAATGTTTGGTAGGTGGTGCCAAAAAATGGAAGGAGGGAGCGCTGATCTCGCAGATTGAAAAGTATGATTCATCTGAAATTACACTTACTGCCAGAAAAATAGAGCAGTACGCAGATGCGTACCTGATTGAGCTAAGCTGGGATGATGCCGATATGAGTTTTGCAGAACTGTTGCATGCAGCCGGTGTTATTCCGCTACCACCCTACCTGAACCGGGCGGCCGAAGAAAGTGACCAGGAGAGATACCAGACCATTTATGCCAAACACGATGGTTCGGTAGCAGCACCTACTGCCGGGCTTCATTTTACCAACAGCCTCTTTGCCAAACTTACCCAAAAAAATATCCGGCACTCATTTGTTACCCTGCATGTTGGTGCCGGCACTTTTAAACCTGTGAAGAGCGCAACCATGCAGGATCATGAGATGCATGCAGAATTTATTGATGTATCCGCCGCATTCATAGAACAGCTGTTACAAGAAACAGCGGGGCCGGTGATTGCCGTAGGAACCACTTCTCTGCGAACACTCGAAAGCCTGTATTGGCTGGGGGTGAAAACAAAACTGGATCCCCTTATCTCTGCCGAAGCACTTACCATAACACAATGGGAACCGTATGAACTGGCTCAGTATAACTTCTCCGCTGCAGAAGCGCTAACGGCTTTGTTAGACTGGTTACAACAGAACCAGGCAGACAGGTTGATCACCAAAACGCAGATCATCATTGCACCGGGATATACATTCCGAATCATAAAAGGATTGATCACGAATTTTCACCAGCCGCAGTCTACCTTGCTGTTACTGGTTGCTGCTATCACCGGGGATAACTGGAAAAAAATATACCAGTATGCACTTGACCATCAATTCCGCTTTCTGAGTTATGGAGATGGGAGTTTGCTTTGGCTTTGATACAGCCAGCATAACTATCAGGAAAGATCTTCTTCTGGCATCAGGGGCATTTCTACCGTAAAGGAAGTTCCTTTACCCGGCGTGCTCTCTACTTTGATTTTGCCTTTGTGTGCATCAATCACGGTTTTTACATAACTCATACCCAATCCAAAGCCTTTTACATTATGCAGGTTACCTGTATGTGCCCGGTAGAATTTTTCAAAGATCCGTTTTACAGATTCCTTACTCATACCAATTCCGTTATCAGCCACGCGAACAATCACATGATTCTTTGTACTATGGGTAGAAATGGTGATCCGCAGTTTATCGTTCGAATACTTGATCGCATTATCGATCAGGTTTGATACCAGGTTGGTAAAATGCACTTCATCCGCACTGATCATATCGTTTTTAGCGTTCAAAAGCAATTGAACATCCGCATCTTTCTCTTTTAACTGTAACTGGTAATTTTCCAGCACATTCTGTATTACTTCATGCACCTGTAAAGGAACCAGATTCAGCTGCAGTTCCTGTTTCTCCATCAAAGCTGCCTGCAGAATGGTTTCCACATGTTTGTTCATGCGGATGTTTTCTTCCTTGATAATATTGCTGAAATATTTCGCTTTCTCTTTATCACTCTGCACTTTCTCATTACGTAACGCATCCACAGCCAATGAAATGGTGGCCAACGGCGTTTTGAACTCATGCGTCATATTATTGATAAAATCACTCTTGATCTCACTCAGTTTTTTCTGGTTCAGTAATGATTTTACAGTAACATAAAAAGCGGCTATAATCACCACCATAAACACAATGGCCCCAAACATTACCCAACGCAGCGATGCCCAGATCTGTTTGTTGAAATCAGGCACTACAATAATCAGATGCTCCAGCGATGGGATCTCTTCTACATCCGGATTATCATTGGGAAGGATGGGTGCATACAGACGCCGGTTATTCACAGTGTCGTATAACTCACTACCAAAATTCTTGCTTAGCATTTCATAATCATCATTCATATCCGTCACCGCAAATTCAAAATCCATGTGTTTCAGGTTCTGCCTGTCCATGGCGCTGCGGATCCGGTTATGCACTTCCTGCGGGGTAAATTTTTCCTGAACGGTAGGCGGTTTGATCACATGCAGATGAAATTCGGAACTAAAGGTCAGTCCACCCCTTCTGGGCAGGCGCAGCACCTGTGTGGCGTTGACGCTTTTGCTAAGGTCCATGGAAACCGATTTTCCCACGTCCACCAGGTTATCATCAAACTGGTTCCTCGTTACTTCCAACAGATTCTTAAACCATGAAACCTGCAGGATAATCAGGCCGCATAGTGAAAGGGAAATCAGTATGACGATTACGGGGAAAGTTCTCTTCATCCTCACAAATATAATGGGAACCCCATATATCCGCTTCGGATCGGCCAGGTTTATCAGGATTTTAACGGCTGTCGATATCAGGCAAATTTTGTAACTTTCTACTCATTTATGACCGAACTGACAGCTGGCATATTATTGATCTCGAATCCCTTTCTGAAGGACCCGAACTTTATCCGTTCGGTGATCTTTATCTGTGAATACCAGCAGAACGGGGCCATCGGTTTTGTGATCAATAAACTGATCGAACCCGAAATCGGCGACCTGATCGAAGAGGCGGAGGGTATCCATTTCCCCGTTTATGAGGGTGGCCCGGTTCAGAAAGAAACCCTGCATTTTCTGCACCAGCGCCCCGACCTGATCACCGGGGGCACGGAAGTAACCAAAGGTATTTACTGGGGCGGCGATTTTGCCGAGGTACTGACACTGCTGCGCGAGAAAAAACTCAGCCAGACCGATATCCGGTTCTACCTCGGCTACAGCGGCTGGGATGAGCTGCAACTGGAAGAAGAGATCAAAGAAAAAAGCTGGATCACCCGTGATGCCAACCCCCAACTCGTTTTTACCAAAGACATCCCCCAACTCTGGAAAACGGCCCTGCAGGAATTAGGCGGCGAATATAGCCAGATGGTAAACTATCCGATAGATCCGCAGCTGAATTAATGAGTGAATGAGTGGATGAGTGAATGAATGAGTGAATGTTTTGATGGGTAATGCTTGTAAGCTTCTGCACAAGTATATAAAAAAAAACGACCCCGGTTTCCCGGAGTCGTAATCATTTTGCCAGTTCTGAAAATCATTCACTCATTCACTCATTCACTCACCCACTCATTCACTCATTAAATAGCCACTGCTCCTTCCACCAGCACGGTCACCTTATTATTGAGTACTTCTACAAAACCACTCTGGATAGAGTAGAGTTCTGTATCGTTTTTGGCTTTCAGAATTTTCAGGTTGCCTTTTCCCAAAGCACTTACCAGGGGAGCGTGTTTGTCGAGAACCTCAAACAAACCAGTGATGCCGGGTAATAGTACACCGTACACTTCACCGCTGTAGAGCTTTTTTTCGGGAGTTAATATTTCTAGTGTCATACTTAATTAGTAATTAGTAGTTAGTAATTAGTAATTCCATCATCAGCTTTTTAATTATTAATTGCTAATTATTAATTACTAATTATAGCGAAGCTATTTCGCTGCTTCCATCATCTTCTTACCCTTTTCGATCGCATCTTCCAGGGTGCCTACCAGATTGAATGCTGCTTCTGGGTACTCATCCACTTCGCCGTCCATGATAGAGTTGAAAGCGCGTATGGTGTCGTTGATGTCTACAAACACACCCTTCAGGCCAGTGAACTGCTCAGCCACGTGGAAAGGCTGACTCAGGAAACGCTGCACTTTACGGGCACGCTGTACGGTCATTTTATCTTCTTCGCTCAACTCGTCCATACCAAGGATGGCAATGATATCCTGTAACTCCTTATAACGCTGGAGGATCAGTTTTACACGGTTGGCGCAATCATAGTGTGCATCGCCCACAATGGCAGGTGTCAGGATCCTGGAAGTAGAATCCAATGGATCCACCGCAGGATAGATACCTAAGTCAGCGATCTTACGGCTCAATACCGTAGTTGCATCCAGGTGGGCAAAAGTTGTTGCCGGAGCCGGATCGGTCAGGTCATCCGCAGGTACATACACCGCCTGTACAGAAGTGATAGAACCGTTTTTGGTAGAAGTGATACGTTCCTGCATCAGACCCATTTCAGTGGCCAGTGTTGGCTGGTAACCTACCGCAGATGGCATACGGCCCAACAGCGCCGATACCTCAGAACCTGCCTGGGTAAAACGGAAGATATTATCTACGAAAAACAGGATGTCTTTCCCTTTTCCGGTACCATCTCCGTCACGGAAATATTCCGCAATGGTCAGACCACTCAAAGCCACACGTGCACGTGCTCCCGGAGGTTCGTTCATCTGTCCGAATACGAAAGTTGCTTTGGAATCTTTCAGTCCTTCCATGTCCACTTTGCTCAGGTCCCATCCGCCTTCTTCCATGCTGTGTTTGAAAGCATCACCATATTTCATGATACCTGCTTCAATCATCTCACGCAACAGGTCATTTCCTTCACGGGTACGCTCACCCACACCGGCAAATACCGACAGACCACCATGGCCCTTGGCGATATTGTTGATCAATTCCTGGATCAATACGGTTTTACCTACCCCCGCACCACCAAACAAACCGATCTTACCACCTTTTGCATAAGGTTCGATCAGGTCAATTACCTTGATACCGGTAAATAATATTTCAGAAGTAGTACTTAAGTTTTCAAACAACGGTGGCTTGTTGTGGATAGGGCGGCCACCTTCTTTGCTCAGTTGTGGCAATCCATCAATAGCATCACCGGTTACATTAAAAAGACGACCATTAATGCCCTCACCTACAGGCATCGCAATCGCTTTTCCGGTATCGATCACTTCCATTCCACGTACGAGGCCTTCTGTTCCGTCCATCGCAATAGTACGTACACTGTCTTCACCTAAGTGCTGTTGTACTTCCAATACCAGTTTTTCACCGTTCTCCCTGGTAATTTCCAGGGCGTTGTAAATTTCAGGAAGTGATTTACCGTCGGGGAAATGAACGTCAACTACCGCACCGATAATCTGTTTGATCTTACCTTTCGTAGCCATATCAGGAGATATATTATGGTTTTAAAATGAGCTATTTTATGCCAGAAAACCAGGGTTTTCCGACTTGGCGGCAAAGGTAAGGGGATGCGCCTGAAAAATGCCAAAAACAGTAACTGAAACTGGAAAATTGTGGGTAAAAAGCGGGGATTTTTGGATTATCCGGGCAGGAAGCCGCAGGGCAAGGGAATAGAATCCCGGTTTACAGGGCTAAAATAGGCTTTGGGATAGCCGGCTGGGCTGGCAATGGGTTGTTATTTCCCCCTCCATAACCCGAACAATAATTTCAGGGCTCCAAAAATGCCCAGTTTTTTGGCTCCGCCCAGCAGGTCTGCTTTCCAGTCGCCAGATGCACCGGACTGGTCGCCCGATTTCCGGCTTTTGATCAGCTCAAAAGCCCCTTTGGCCAGTTTCCAGGCACCGGAAGCCAGTTCGCCTCCGAGAAAAAGCGGAACAATGCCCCCCACGGTAGCTTTTAATGCTTCGCCCGGAAGCTGGTGCAGCCGTTCCGTTAAACCGGCTTCCTTCTCTTTCAACCTGTTCTTTACCTCGTACATTTCTGTACGGAGGTCTGACAGGGAACCTATCGGTTTTGTATTCATCTGGTTATTCATCCCCTTCCTGTGTTTTGGCAAAGAAAATACGGATCACGGTATCGATCACTTTCGCTTCTACTTTTTTACGACCCAACACGAGTGCTACCAGTAATAGCACATAAAAACCGGTTACAATACCGAAACCGGCAAACAGGCTACCCGTGATCTCTGAAAAATAATAGCCCGCCATAATACTGAGAAACAGCAATACAAAAAATGCCAGCAACCCGATCATAATGATCGATACCATGGCCGCCATGAGTTGTGCCGCTTTTTCGCCTGCCTGTAGCTTCAGCAGCCAGATCCTGTCTCGCACATATGATTCCACCTCTTTTCGCGAAGCAGAAAAAAAGTCTTCTTTAGGCTCTTCCATTGTTTTCTGTTTAGGCACCTGTTCCGGTACCGGTTTGCTGCGATTTTTGTTCCAGGTCGCTGATAAACGCTTTTCCTTTACTCAGCAGGTCGTTCACGGCTGTATCAAATTCATGTAGTTTCTCTTTCAACTCATCCTGCACTTTATCTGCGCCTTCCTGAACTTCGCTTAGTATTTCCTGGCCTTTTTCCGTTTTCATGAACAGGGCCAGTGCTGCACCGGCTACTGCACCCAGCAGTAAACCAGCTATGAATTTTTGATTGTCTGTCATATAGAACCGTTTAGTATAGTGCGGAGGAGGCAGATGCCAGGGGGGACTTTTGGTAAATTCTCGACTAACATCCGGTATTCCGTGAATGAAATCCACTTTTTCTTGGTTATCTTCACCAGACATTCAGATTTCACTATACAAGGTACATGGAAAATCAACAAGATCACAAGATTAACCGTTATATTTTCCTGGCGATCATCCTGATTTTTGCCGGATTCCTCCTCTACAGTCTGGTAGAATTTTTCACTGCTTTCCTGGCGGCAATCATGTTCTATGTGTTAAGCAAACATTTTGTGGAATGGCTGATCAAAAAGAAGAACTGGAGTAAGTCCGCAGCTGCGGTACTGGTGATCGTGATTTCCTTTTTTATCATCCTGGTGCCCATTTCACTGATGGCAGCCATGTTATTTAAAAAAGCCCAAAACATCGGTACCGACGTACAGGGTATTGTAGTGCAACCCCTGCAGCACCTGGACGCTGTTTTGCAGGAGCATTTTCATGTAAAACTGATCACCGATAAAACGATCGCAGAAGCACAATCGTTTGTAACCTCGCTGATATCTTCCCTGTTAAGCCAGGGATTGAACCTGCTGGGTACCATTACCATGATGTATTTCTTTCTCTACTTCCTGATCGTTAATATAAACCGGATGGAAGCCGCCATTATTTTTTACCTCCCGTTCAACCGGAAAAAAATTGAGCTGTTTGGCCATGAGCTGAAAGCGCAAACCTTCAGCAATGCCGTAGGCGTACCGCTGGTAGCCATCGCGCAGGGAACCGTTGCTTATATCTCTTACCTGATAGCCGGTATTGATGAGCCTGGCTTCTGGGCGGTATTTACCGGTTTTGCTTCTATCATACCCATTGTGGGTACCGGTTTGATCTGGGTGCCTATGAGCATTATCATACTCGCCAACAATCATATCTGGCAGGGTATTTTCCTGTTAAGCTGGGGGTTGATCATTTTAAGCAGCGTAGACAATGTGGTTCGTTTTGTACTGGCCCGGAAAATGGCCGATGTACATCCCGTGGTAACCATTCTGGGTGTGATTGTGGGGATCCGGTATTTTGGTATTACAGGCCTGATTTTTGGCCCGTTAATTATTTCTTATTTTATTATTTTATTACGGATCTATTACCTCGAATACCAGAAACCCCTGCCGCTGATCCGGAAGAAACCTTTACCCAAACCCTATTTCAATATGCCTTTTCTCAGTACCAAAAAGAAAGGCTGAGTTTAGGCGATCCATTGATATAATAAAGCAGCCAGCACAGCACCCACCAATGGACTCACCACAGGGTTCCAGCTGTACCACCAATCGCTACCGCCTTTGTTTTTGATGGGAAGTAAGGCATGCATGATACGCGGACCCAGGTCACGAGCCGGATTGATGGCGTAACCGGTAGTTCCACCGAGGCTAAGACCAATCCCCAGTACCAGCAGCGATACTGGTAGCGCATCCAGTGCCCCCAAAGAATTCTGCGATTTGGTAATAAACAATATGGCAAGAATAAACACAAAAGTTCCGATCAGCTCAGAGAGAATATTATCTACCGGATTTTTAATGGCCGGACCGGTACAGAAAACGGCCCTTTTGGTATCTGCATCTTCCGTGGCATTAAAATGCTGCCGGTACACGACCCATACGATCAAAGCACCCAGCATGGCACCGAGTAACTGCGCCAGCAGGTAGCCAGGCACCAATGCCCAGTCAAATTTTCCGATGACTGCCAGTGCAACGGTTACGGCAGGATTGAGGTGTGCACCACTGATACCAGCTGTAGCATACACACCCACAAATACCGCAATGGCCCAGCCAAAAGTGATAGCGATAAGACCTCCATTGTTTCCCTTGGTTTTGTTTAGCACAACATTGGCCACTACCCCATCTCCGAGGATGATGAGTAAGGCGGTACCGGTGAGTTCGGCAACAAAAGCTGTCATACGGCAAGTATTTAGAATCAAAAGATAGGAAAATTATACAAGCAAATATTGTTTGGCCAGCGAGGTGAAACCGGTAACCTGTGCTTCCCTCCATGCGTCATCTTTACCCAGCTCCTGCCCTATAAATGCCGCTACCGCCGGTGCAAGGGTGATAGCCGCTTCCGCATCCAGCAACAACAAACGGGTTCGGCGGGCCAACAGATCTTCTGCGGTTTGGGCCATTTCATAACGGATGGCATAGAGGATCTCTGCCCAGGTATAGGGATAGGCGGGATGTAATTTTTCTGCCAATGCCGGATCCTCCGCTATTAAGGCGGTCAATATCTTTTCACGTCCGGCCGGGTCTCCTATCCGCAGATCGCGGGTGATGCATTCTCTTTTGGCCAGCTTGGCAACAAACACCGCATTATCTACCGCATCTTCTGCCATCTTCCGGTACGTGGTCCATTTACCACCGGTAATGGTCACCAGTCCACTTGCCGCTATCAATAAAGTATGGTCGCGTGATAAAAGTGCCGTGTTACCCGTTCCGCTTTTTTTTACCAGTGGCCGCAATCCAACAAACACCGATTTTACATCGCTGCGGCGGATGGTGAAACTGCCGTAGCGGTTAATATGATCAAGTATAAAGCTGATCTCTTCTTCCAGCGGTTTGGGTTCAATCACAGCGGTTTCAACCGGGGTATCCGTGGTGCCCAGAACAACCTGCCTGTGCCAGGGAACAGCAAATAATACCCTTCCATCATCGGTTTTGGGAATCATCATGGCATCATCACCCGGAAAAAAATGTTTATCCACCACCAGGTGTATGCCCTGCGAAGGAGAAACCATCGCTTCGCGGGTGCTATCATCCATCTGCAGCAAAGCATCAGTAAAAACACCTGTGGCATTGATCACGGACCTTGCGGGTACAGTATAAAGGTTGCCGGTAAGAGTATCTTCCAGTTGCACAGCCACTATTTTTTCTTTCTCCTTTTCAAACCCCACTGCTTTGCAGTAATTCACAAGACTGGCTCCGTAATTAATGGCGGTAATGGCAAGATCGGTACAAAGTCTACTGTCATCAAACTGCCCATCATGATATAAAACGCCACCGGAGAGTCCTTTGGTGCTGATGGCCGGTAAACGGCTGATGGTTTGTTTGCGGGAGAGAATTTTGGTTTTCCCGAGCGACAGTTTACCAGACAACAGATCGTACATACTCAACCCAATGGCATAGTACGCTTTCTCCCACCAGCGGAAAGCAGGTACAATAAAAGCTTGTATGGAAGTAAGATGCGGAGCGTTTTTCAGGAGATACCCTCTTTCGCGCAGCGCTTCCCGCACCAGTTTGATATTCCCCTGCTGGAGGTAACGTACCCCGCCATGCACCAGTTTGGTAGAGCGGCTTGATGTTCCTTTGGCAAAATCGTATTGCTCCACCAGCAGGGTTTTATATCCCCGGGAAGCGGCATCTACGGCTGCTCCAAGACCCGTGGCACCTCCCCCGATGATCACCAGATCCCATTGCGAACCGGAACTGAGCTGTTGAAGGGTGGAGGGGCGGTGCATGGATTAATGAGTGAATGAGTGCGTGAGTGAATGAGTGAATGTTTTTTAGAGGCTCCAGGAGATGGTGGTGTTGATGGCGCGTTTCCAGCCTTCGGAGAGTTGGGTGCGTTCTTCTTCGGGCATGGAGGGAGAGAATACACGTTCCATCTGCCATTGTTCCTGGATTTCGTCGGTACTGCTCCAGTAACCTACGGCCAGTCCGGCGAGATAGGCGGCACCCAGGGCCGTGGTTTCTACTACGGTAGGACGAACCACTTTGGTATGCAAGAGATCACTCTGAAACTGCATGAGCAGGTTATTGGCCGTAGCACCGCCATCAACCCTTAATTCTTTAATGGCAATGCCGGCATCTGCTTCCATCGCTTTCAATACATCCATGGTTTGATAGGCGATACTATCGAGGGCGGCGCGTGCAAAATGCGCGCCGGTAGTGCCCCGGGTAATACCCACAATGGTACCGCGGGCATGCTGGTTCCAGTAAGGGGCACCCAGGCCGGCAAAAGCGGGAACCACATATACACCTTCACTACTGCTCACTTCTGCGGCCAGTGTTTCTACTTCTGCTGAGGTACGGATGATCTTTAACCCATCCCGCAACCATTGCACCACGGCCCCGGCTATGAATACACTTCCTTCCAGTGCATAGTGGGTTACCCCATTCACTTTCCACGCTACGGTAGTAAGCAGGTTATTGGTAGAAGGCACGGCTTTCTCGCCGGTATTCATGAGCATGAAACAGCCGGTTCCATAGGTGTTCTTTACCATTCCGGGTTGCGTGCACATCTGTCCAAACAGCGCGGCCTGCTGATCACCGGCGATACCTGCAATAGGGATATTATGGGCAGTTAATACATTTTGTGTATGACCATACACTTCGCTGCTGCTGCGTACTTCGGGTAAGATAGCTGCGGGTACATCAAACAACGCCAACAGTTCTTCATCCCAGGCCAGTGTATGAATATTAAACAGCATGGTGCGCGATGCGTTTGACACATCGGTGGCATGCACCTGTCCATTCGTAAGTTTCCATAGCAACCAGCTATCCACCGTACCAAAGCAGAGTTCTCCTTTTTCGGCTTTTGCCCTCGCCCCCGGCACCTGGTCCAGGATCCATTTTACTTTGGTGGCTGAGAAATAGGCATCTACCACCAGCCCCGTTTTCTGCTGTATCAATGTATGCTTACCTGCTGCTTTTAACTCGTCGCAAAAAGAAGCGGTTCTGCGGTCCTGCCACACAATGGCATGATGAATGGGCATACCGGTATGTTTATCCCAAACCACCGTTGTTTCGCGCTGGTTGGTAATACCGATGGCGGCTATATTTTGTACGGTAAGTCCTGCTTTGGTAATGGCTTCTGCTGCTACCCCCAGCTGGGTGCTCCAGATCTCATTGGCATCATGCTCCACCCAACCCGGTTGCGGAAAAATCTGTGTAAACTCTTTCTGCGCCACTGAAATAATGGCCCCTTTTTTATCAAACACAATGGCCCGGCTACTGGTGGTTCCCTGATCGAATGACAAAATATACTGGTTCATAAGAAGCAATCGTTTTGTTGAAGTTAGGGATTTTGGGAATTGCGTGGCCAGGGAGTGTGTGAATGGTGAATGGGCAATGGACACAAAACAATGAGCGAATGAGTGATTGAGTGAATGAGTGGATGCGCAAACCCAATGCACCAAAGACTGTGAGTGGTGAGTGGTCAATGGTCAATGGGCAATGGGCAATACCCCCAATGCGCCAACACGCCTGCCGGCAGGCAGGTGCGCCAAATGCCCATAATCCTATGTACCGAATATACAATCAACCAAAGACCAAAGACTAAATCGAAGCGTAGCACAGATCCCGCTCCGCGGGAGACCGTGAGTTGTGAGTAGTGAATAGGCAATGGAAATCCGTTAATTCGCTAATCCGCCATCCGCTAATCCCTCCTACCGCTTCCGCTTCAACCAATCCTCCGGATCCTGCTGGATACCTTTATCATTTACTATAGAGAAAAGCAGAACCCCTTCTCCGTCAATGGACATTCCGGATTTTCCCAAAAAGGAACCGGCTTTTACTTCCTGGTCTTTGCTAACGGAAACGGACGACAGGTTCTGGTATCCGCAAAAATATTTACCATGTTGAACAATCAACACCTGCTGACCGTCCACTTCGCCTGCCCAAGTAACTTTGCCATCAGCAACTGATCGTACCGCAGACCCTATCGGAAGAGAGATCTCAATGCCATCTGTACGGCGGCTCAGTTTCGTTCCGGCAATTTTTTCAATACCATTATGTGCCGTAACCACGCCTATGGAAACAGGCCAGGGTAAACGACCTTTGTTATTTTCAAAATTGACAGACATTTCTCTGCCCTCAGGTGTAGATTCCAAAGGAGTGTAGGCCCGGTCGCGGGTCGGAGCTGCCACACCTGTTACAGGCTCATTACTGAGACTTGCAGAGGGTTTGGTGGGTTTAGCAGATTTGGGAGCGGTGTTATTTTTGGCAAGGTCGGCCCCAGCTGCTTTTTTCTGATCATCCAATGCTTTTTGACGGGCCAGTTCTCTTTTCTTCGCTTCTTCGATCTCGCGGCGGATAACAGCCATGAAAGCCTGTTGCACACGTTGCCGCTGTTTTTCTTTATCACTCACCTGGCGAGCCAGTTCTTTTTCTTTTCCTTTTAACTGGGCCACTACCTGGTCCTGCTCCTTTTTATCGGCTTCCAGTACTTTTAATTGCTGGCTCTGTGTTTGCAGAACCCCCAATCTTTCTTTTTTATTGGAGCTGAGTACACTGATCTTTTCCTGCAGCAACTTATCCGATTGCATGATGGCATTAGCCTGTGTTTCGCGGTTCTGGCGGTAACTTTTGAGATAGGTTATCCGCTTGATGGCATCATTAAAACTGCTGGCGGAGAAAAGAAAGTTCAGGTATTCGTAACTGCTTCGGTTCTTATAAGCAAAAACAATGCTTTTGGCATATTTGACTTTCAGGGTATCCAGTTCTTTGCGTAGCCGGTAGATATCACGCTCATTGGTAAAAATCGTTTCATCCATCTGCCTAACCTGGCGGTTGATGCTGTTCACAAGTTCTTCCCGCTTATTGATCTTGCTTTTGATGATGGCCAGCTGTTTTAAAGAGATCTTCTTGTTGTTCTGCGTTTCATTGATCATCCGGTTCAGATCGGCGATCTCTTTCTGCAGTTCCTGTTCTTTTTTCTGCAGTTCTTCCCTTGTATTCTGCGCAAAAGCACAGAAACTCATCATGATCACAAGAAAGAAAACAGAAAAAAGTCTTTTACGCATAACAACTGAATTTAAAGGTACAACCCACCTGCGGTCTACTATAGAACGGCTAAGTTGCAGGTAAATTACTTACGCTTGTATTTTTTGGGTGGTTCAAAATTGTATTTTAACGGTTCATTTAGGTTAAACTCTTTAAAATCAAGGTAAATATCCAGCTTAGACTTTTCTGCCACTGAAATACTACGGTAAGTAGCAAACCGGTATGGCCCCATGGGCTGGTAATTTCCAAAAGTAATGTCACAGGTACGGTTTCGCTGCAGATCCACATCATCCAATTTACTGTGAAGCACTTTAAAATCAGTATTATCGAGTGTGAGCAGGTGTTTGAACACATCTCCCACCATCAGTACCAGCAACTGACTGGAGCCGGCCTTGTAAGAAATCACATTGCCATCTATAAAAATAGGGTTTCCAATCAGGATATTCTGGATGGTAGCAAAATCAAAAGGAATCTGTGTTACTTCCGGCAGATAATTGATAGAGCGGTACATCACGTATTTTTCTCCCGCATGCCGAACGATGGTAATACTGTCTTTTTTGATCTTGGCCTCCAGTCCCAAACCCGGGATTCCCAGAAAAGTGCCGGTAACTTTTATCAGTATGACACTATCCTTTTTCATACTCAGGTACACCGTATAATTATCACTTTTCTCAGCCCCTTCGTAAGACACTTTTATTTTAGCATTAAACGTATTGAAATCGATCTTACTGGTAGCTACTTTTCCAAGAATTTCTTTCACAATGGCTACAGAATCCACATGCGGGGATTCTTTGATAACAATGGTCTGTGCCGTATCTTTTTTGGTGATGGCTTCCTGAATCACCTGTGTCTTTTTTACGGTTGTGCAGGAAACTGTTGCAAGCACCACAGTAAAAAAAACCAGCAATAATTGTTTCATACGCATGGGGGGGGGTTATTTTCCGGTGTGCCCGAATCCGCCGGCACCTCTTTCGGTTTCGGAAATTCCGGTTACGGGTTTCCAGTTAATTTTTTCTACTTTCTGTAATATCATCTGGGCTATTCTGTCGCCGGTTTTGATGGTTTGCGGTTCCTGGGAAAGATTAATGAGAATTACTTTGATCTCGCCCCTGTAATCGGCATCAATGGTTCCGGGGGTATTCAGGCAGGTGATACCCTGTTTTACAGCAAGCCCGCTACGGGGGCGGATCTGCACTTCAAACCCATCCGGAATTTCCAGAAACAGTCCGGTAGGAATCAACGTCCTTTCCATAGGCTGAAGCACCACTTCATTTTCCAGAAAGGCTTTGATATCCATTCCTGAGGAACCCGCGGTTGCATATTCCGGCAAGGGATGATTTGAGTGATTGATAATTTTGACAGGGATGCTATTTAAAGACATAGCCGCAAAAATAGTTCATCCCGGTTAAGATTTGCTATTTTTGGTCATACGGTCGAAATAGAGGCTATCCTGCTGTGCAAAATGGCCAGGCACCGGACAATACTATTCCCCATGAAAAGAGCACTTATCTGCGGCGTTTCCGGTCAGGACGGGTCTTACCTGGCCAGGCTTTTATTAGAAAAAGGATACGAGGTTTTCGGCGGCTCCCGCGATGCGCAGTCAGGCTCTTTTAAGAACCTGGAAACACTTGGCATCAAGTCATCCATCCGATTACTCTCTATCAACATAACCGATTTCAGAAGTACCCTGCAAACCATTCAGCGGGTGAAGCCGGATGAAATTTACAATTTGTCGGGGCAGACTTCTGTGGGCCTTTCTTTTGAGCAGCCGGTAGAAACGCTCGAAAGTATCGTGATGGGGAACCTGAATCTCATAGAAGCGATCCGTTTTGTTGCTCTTCCCATCAAGTTATACAATGCCGGATCAAGCGAATCTTTTGGAGACACATTAGGCATTGCGGCAGATGAAAATACACCTTTCCGGCCGCGCAGTCCTTATGCCGTAGCCAAATCCACTGCATTCTGGCAACTGGCCAATTACCGCGAAGCCTACCACCTGTTTGCCTGTACCGGTATCTTGTTTAACCACGAATCGCCTTTGCGCAAAGAGAATTTTGTTACCAAAAAGATCATCTCTACTGCCTGCCGGATCTACAAGGGCAGCCAGGAAAAATTATACCTCGGCAATACAGATATCTATCGCGACTGGGGCTGGGCACCTGAATATGTTACCGCCATGTGGTTAATGATGCAGCAGGAAAAAGCAGAAGATTATGTGATCGCCACCGGTAAAACACATTCGCTGAACGAACTGATCAATATTACTTTCGAAAAATTACAACTGAACCCTACAGACCATGTACTAACCGACCCTGCCCTCTTTCGTTTAACCGATCTGCATGGAGGCATGGCCAACCCTGCCAAAGCAGCCAAACAACTGGGCTGGAAAGCAACGGTTTCGTTTGAGGAAGTGATAGAGCGGATGATTGAGGCGGAGCTGTGGTGAGGCGTGAGTTGTCAGTGGTGAGCAGGGAGTGTTGATTGGTGTGCTTGCCTGAAGGCAGTTGAAAATTAATAGTTAAAAGTTAATAGTGGAGTAAGTGGTGTTGATTGTATACACCAACATATTGTGTATTGCCAATTGACAATACACGATTACTCACTCACGGTCTCCCGCGGAGCGGGATCTGCGCTACGCTTCGATTTGGTCTTTAGTCTTTGGTTGATTGGGGGTAGAGGTACTGGGTGCATTAGGTAATTCTAGCGATTGACCATTCACGATTGACCATTCACAACTCCCAACTCACGGCTCTCAGCTCATAGCTCGTGGCCTTTGGCGTGTTGGCGTATTAGCGCGTTGGGTGGTATTGCCCATTGCCTATTCACTACTCACCACTCACGGTCTTTGGTATATCGGGTTTGAGCATTCGCTCATTCACTCAATCACTCATTCGCTCATTGTTTCTGTGCCCATTGCCCACTCACGACTGACGATTCACGCTTTTCTATCCAGAAAGAAGAAGGTTCATCATTTTCCTCTAGATGTGTCAGCGTTTTTCTCACTTCAGCTGAATAATCCTTTGCGAGATAATTCAATGAACAACGAATACGGAATGCAGTATTTTGATACAGAAAAGCTTCCAGCAGGTATTGTTCGTTCCAGAAACGAAACAGGCCGCTCAGCCAATCCTGCCTGTAATGGCGGGGGGTGAAGATATCATGAATATGGATCAGGACTCCTTTGGCCAGGATTGGGAGAATCTGCTGGTAAATAAACAGCACGTCATTACCCGGTCGTATGATATGGGAAGAATCGATAAACAGGATATCCCCTTTCTGCAGGCTTTCGAACAATGAAAGATCCATGTTTTCCACGGGTTCTCTGATAAACTGAATGCCGGCGGTATTGCCGGGAACAATGGTCTCAAAAGGGTCTATACAGAAAAGTTCCCCTTTTCTCCCCTCAACAATATTTCTGTTCAAGGCCTGAAGCGCAATCAGACTGCTGTAACCACTGCCAATTTCAATAATCCGGGCGGGTTTCAGATTGCGTATCAACAGGTAATACAGATCGGCATCTCCCGGTCCGAAGTTGGGATTATTTACGCCTTGCAGGGAAGCAAGTTCTTCCTGATAAGATAGGGTTTGTAATGACGCCAATTGGTCGGCTATCTGAAAATCAAGTGGCAGCTCTCTTTTTTTTCCGGCATCAAACGTAGCCGGGTAGCGGAAACGAGGTTCATAAAAATGGTCACGGACGGGGAAAACACCTATCCCCAGAAAACTCTTACGGTGCAGCGGAAAATATTCGACTCCAAAGCGTCTGACCCATTTCAGAAAAGGCAGGAGCAATAAAGTGAAGGGCAGTAGTAGTATATCAATGATGCCAAATACCGTCTTTTTGATAAACATCTTCATAGCTGCCATTTCAAAATGCAAGATGATGTAAATATAGGCCCCATTTTGTACCGGAACTACTAATCATGATAGGCCTGAGGTTCAGCCGCCCTTTGAGCTATGCACTGATATCTTTAGGATGTGCCCGTTAAAGTTTATGCCAATGGGGTATTTCAGGGCAGGCAAAGATACCTGGCTGGATGTTTTTTTACCGTAAACCATTGAATCAAGCCCTATAATAATGCCTGATAAGATAAATAAGTGGCAGAAGCCTTACATTTGAAAAATATCTGATTTACCGGTATACTTTAATGCATTTTTATGATAAATGGCAGGTCATTGGTTATGGTTTCATTGATGGCGCTCACGGCATTTGTATCATTGAGCGGATGCTTTAAAAACCTGCCTGTAAAAAATGAAGTGTATTTCAATGATTTTGAAGGTGGAAGTGACAGGAATCTGTCGGTATATGATCATTACGGGAAAGTAGATACACTGAAAATTGTAGAATTTAACAATAATAAGGTATTTGGATTCTTTAATAATAACAGATTCGATCTGCTGGTGGAGAACCTGCCTGAACACAATGCCATCAAAATAGAATTTGACCTGCTGATCCACGACAAATGGGACGGGGATTATCTGTTACCCGGAAGTTCAGTACCCGATGCATGGCAGATGCAGTTAGAAGGACGTCCTATTTACATAACTACTTTTTCAAACGGAACGTACGGACAATCATACCCCTATAACCATGTTACCGGTTATACTCCCAATCCGGCAAGGGCCAATGCCTGGAACCCCAATCTGCCGGGGGTATGCGCACTCAAATCGCAACCCAATGGAAGTTCTCTCTACAAAATAGAATATACAACCGCGCATACAGCTTCTACTGTTTCACTGGCCTGTAACGATGCTTTACAGCCCTATCTGAGTTATTGCCTGAAAAGCTGGTCGGTAGATAATCTCCGGGTAACTGCTATCAACTATAAATAATAGCTCGCCCACTCACCGCAACTGCTTAATTATAATTTCGCGAAGTAACCTCCAATATCAAATTTAACCTGCATATTGATGGATCCATTCTCTGAAGGGATAAAAAGGGCAGGATCTACCAGACGGAAATCAACTGAAACACGTGTTTCGTCAGAGTTGTTCTGTTTATTGCCATGAAACAGATTGGCACCATTAAAAACTAGTATTTCACCATATTGCACAGTATAGGCTTTGAAATCGCCCTTGTCTTCTTCGCTCTCCATCCAGATCGTATTAAACTCATTGGTATCTACAAAAGGCATCCAGAAATTGAGTTCTGAAATACCATGATTGTAGGTTTTGTCTTTATGCCATTCGCCCACTGCAATATTGCCGTTAGCGAGTTGCACCCTGAAAGTGGGTATTTGCTGGTAGATGATTTCATTGTATCCGAAATGTTTTTTCAGCTCATCAACCAGTGCCAGGTACGAAGCACGGAAATCAGCCACAAAACGGTCATAATACAGCTTGTGCCAGTCTGTTTTTTGATCGTTTTCCCGCTTTACCAGCTCATACTGTTTTAGAAGATGCAGCTCTTCCAGTTTCCTGTTCTCCCCGGATAATCCAAGCATATTGGATACAATGTCACGAAACGGGTATTTGGTTGTATCGTAAGTTATTTTGTAGGGTGCCTGCTGGTACATCATAAAACAAAGAAAGATTTTACTGCAAAAATGTCGTTTAAATGATTTGAAACAATGAAGATAGTTCTTCAGATGGGAATCTTAGCGCGAAATTATCATTTTCAGATATCGTCCCAGTTTGAAAAATCAAACCAGGTCAAAGTCAGCTGCAAAGGCTTCCCGCAAACGGTGATTCTGTCGGTTTTTGTTGGTAAAAGAGGGATACGACTTGGGGATGTCAGTCCCAATTGATCTCGGCTTTTACTAAAAAATCAGTATTTTTGGTTTTGCCTGATTGGCAGGTGCAACAGAATACAGATTTTATGAAAGGATGTAAGGCCCTCTCCGCCATTTCAACAGTTCTTTTCTTAACAATGCCTGTGTTCCTGATAGGTTGTAAGACGCTCTCACCCTCAAAAACTGGTCTGCTTGTGAATGATTCCAGGTATAAGTCTTCCTCCCGCTTTTCTTTTACGCTGCTATGGGAAATCCTTACTTTCCATCAGCCTAACCCGTACAATACCTGTTATACTATGCGTTTATTCAAATCCGTTTTCATACACAGCATTGAGCAAGCAGCTATTTTACCGCAACACGGATACAGCACAATAGATGTTTCACTATTGATTAAACAGACCGTATGAAAAAAAATATCTCTTTTCTGAAAGCTGTTTGGCGCGCGAATCCTAAGACCATCTATTTCAATTTTCGCTATTTGCCCTGGCAGCAGGCGATACGTTTCCCTTTCTGGATCTCCTCAAAAACATACCTGCGTAAAACAAAAGGAAGTATCATAATTAATGGTGAGCTGCATACGGGTATGATACGAATTGGCTACGGCGATATTGGCATTTTTGATAACAAAAGATCCAGAACCATCTGGGAAGTTGCCGGCAAAGTTATTTTTGATGGTTATGCTGAAATAGGTCATGGTTCAAAGATTTCTGTTGGTGAAACCGGGCAATTACAACTGGGTAAGAACCTGGCTATTACCGCCGAAACTGCTATTATAGCCTATAAACAAGTAACATTTGGAAATGATTGCCTGCTTTCCTGGGATATTTTAATCATGGACACTGATTTTCACCCTATTACCAATGCCCGGTCAGAAATTCAGAACCCACCCGCAGAAATCATCATTGGGAATAATGTCTGGATCGGCTGCCGGTCACTGATCCTGAAAGGTTCCGTTATACCGGATGGTTCTGTTATAGCCGCCAATAGCCTGGTTAGTAAACAACTGTCGGGCACCAACCAGGTGTTTGGCAGTCAACCTTTAACAGTACTTGCAGAAAACATTCGTTGGCATAAATAATCCTAAACCTGTTATTTCACTACATTAAATATTTCCGGCAATGCCCAATATTGGATTTAAAAATAAAATGCATCTGATTAAATCCAATATGCCATTTCTTTCCAATTTTTTTAACCTGGGTTTTATACAGGTATCCAATGCCGTTATACAGATCCTTCTCTTTCCGCTGATCATTCATGTGGTAGGTTTAGGCAATTTCGGATTGGTAATGGTGGCCAATTCGGTAGCCTCACTGGCCGGACTCATCATTAATTACGGAACAGGTTTATCAGGCATAAAAGATGTAACCATTCATAAAGAAAACCCATCTACCCTTTCTAAAACAGTATATACCATCTTTTTTACAAGGTTATCCTTGTCTATCCTTTGTTTATCAGCCCTGCCTGTGTTATATCTCGCTAATTACAATCTTACCTACCTGCTGCTTGCTACCCCGATATTATTGACAGAAATTGTAAATCCCCTCTTTTTTTTTACGGGTATTGAAAAACTATTTCTGTATAATTTCACCAATTTAATTTCGAAACTGGTGGCTGCTGTTTTTATCCTTTTTATGATAAAAACACAGGAAAATGCCCCCTGGGTAAATTTCTATCTTGGCATTTTCAACCTGTTCTTTTATCTCCTTCTCGGGATCTACACCATAAAAAAATACAGTTTGGGCAAGGTCAGTTTTCATCTCTCAGCCGTATACTCCCTGCTGAAGCACAATTTTTATCTTGTCGGCAATAATATCTCCGTTCAATTACAGCAATCTTTTTTTCTGTTTACCATCGCTACCACCCACAATCCCTTACTGTTGGGCGCCTACTCATTATGCGATAAAATCGTATGGTCTTTCCGGTTATTACTTACCGCTTTTTCTGGTGCCACATTTCCTAAGGCCGTACGCCTTTACCAGCAAGGCGAATCACTTTGGTATGCCTATAAAAGAAAAACCAACCAATACCTGGCAGGATTTTTTTTACTGGCAGGGTTGTCGCTGTTTTTTTTATCGCCGCTGATTACAAGAATACTAACCGGTAGCGATGATGCCCTCACCAGTTCTTTTATCCGTGCGGTCAGTTTTGTTCCCTTTGTATCGTCAATGAATGTGCTTAATGTACTGGATCTGCTCATCAAAAACAGGTATAGCGATATATTTAAGATTTCCATGATATTACTCTCTATTACCATACTAACCTCCCTGCTGTTAATCACCTTCAGTTCTGCCAGCTATTTCGGATATTATCCCTTAATAATAGAGTCCTGTTCTATTCCTCTTTATCTTTACGCCATAAAGAGATCTCCTAAAAACGCCTATTCGAATGAGTACTAAAAG
The DNA here is from genome assembly GCA_004297075.1 of Chitinophagaceae bacterium. Lineage (GTDB taxonomy): Bacteria > Bacteroidota > Bacteroidia > Chitinophagales > Chitinophagaceae > Sediminibacterium. The sequence continues at coordinate 6,018 of SCVK01000292.1, read as the reverse complement.
AATTGCGATCATCCTGATCAACTGGAACAGTTTTGACACAACCAACGATTGCATTAATTCACTGAAAAAAGTAACCGGTCCTGCATTTGACATTATTGTGGTAGACAATGCTTCTGCAGATGGTTCGGCCGACAGGTTATGGGAAATTCATCCGGAAATTATTTTAATCAAATCTCCTGTCAATACCGGCTTTACCGGTGGCAACAATATTGGATTTGAGTATTCGATGAACAATGGTTATGAATACTCGCTCATGCAGAACAACGACACTTTTGTGGAGCCCGATTACCTTACACACCTTGTTAACCATATGGACAATCATCCCGAAACAGGTGCCGTGCAACCCCGGATCTTCTATCATCACGACAGAAGCCTGATCTGGGATGGAGGATCCTATTTTAACCGTTTTCTGGGTCATACCTATACAAAAGGAGTAGGAAAGCCAAAAGGTGATACGTATAATATTGAGAAAGAGGTGGACTGGATCACCGGTTGTGCTTTTTTTGTACGAAACAGTATTCTGAAGCAAACCGGTGTACTGGCAGATAATATGTTCATGAATTATGAGGATGTGGATCTTTCTTTCCGGATCAAAAAAATCGGGTACCGCCTGGACTATGTTCCTTCATCAGTGATTTATCACATAACCAGTATGTCGCTCAAATCAAGTACAAAAGGCGCCGAAGGATTTTTGAATCCTGCTGCCCATTACCGTAATATCAGAAACAGGATATGGATATTAAAACGCTATACTCCCTGGTATTTTGTTCCATCTACAACCGTTTTTAATTTTTTTTACATTTCACTGGTTATAGGGTATTTTGCGGCCAGGAGACGTTTTACAAAAATGAAAGCTGTTGTAAGGGCTGTTCGGGATGGTTTAAAGGGATCCATCGAGTACCAATCTACTGGTATGGCTGGTTAGAAAGGGATCCCGGTTAACAGATTGGCCCAAACAGCAGCGTCCGTGATACAGGGTTTCGGGAAGTAACTACCTGAACCTCTACATTTATCCAGTTTCTACTGTTTAAAATCTCATATGTTTATCTTCCCCAGCCTTTATATCATAGCTTTCTTTACGGCAGTATACCGGCTATTAAAGGGGAAACAGGATGCCATCCTTCTTTTTTTATTAGCTGGCCTTCCCATTTACATCACCAGTTTATCGGTGGCCAATATGTACGGCCTCACAAAGATTATTCCTGTATTACAGACTTTTAAAGAAGTCCTGATACTGGTGGCACTGATCAGTTTTACATGGAAATATCAAAAAAAGCTGAATCTGCATATTGTTGACTGGCTCGTTATCAGCTACCTGGTATACAACCTTCTCTATGTTGTGTTACCCATCGGTACCTATAGTTTACTCGAAAAACTCATTGCCTGCAAGGGCATCTGTTTCTTTCCCTTGGTTTACTTTACAGGGAGGTTTTGTAACCCCAGGCAGATAAACCTGAATAAATGGTTTTACTATATATGTGTGCTGGCCATCCTTTCCGGGATTGTGTTGTTGTTTGAAGTGATTCCTTACCAGCATTTACAAACCTATACCGGTTACGCAGACTATAACGAGATCTTCTTTAACGTAGAACCCGCAGGCAATTATGGGCTCACCTGGACCTTTGAATCTATTAATGGCATCAAACGATTCGCCAGTTTTTTCTCCATGCCCCTGGAACATGCGGCAGCATGCCTGATCAGCATATCCGTTTTGGCGGCATTAGCTACAGATAAGAAAAACAGGATCAGGCTAAACTACTTCCTGCTGATAACTTTCGCTTTTACCTTATTCTCTATCACTTTTGCGTTTTCCCGGGCGGCATTTGCCAGTTACTTTCTGATGATCTATATGTATATGTTGATTACCAGAAATAAAACATGGCTCAAAATGATTCACTGGGGTATAGCGGCAGCCATTGTAGCGGTGCTTGTTTGGCTGGAAGGAGATATTTACGAAGTCATTACCACTACCATCGATTTCTCGGATAGCTCCAGTGTGAGTCATTTGATAGAATGGCTGGCGGGCATTCAATCCATCGGTAATAATCCTATGGGTTTGGGATTGGGTTATTCCGGCCGGATTGCCGGCAGTTTCGGAGAAAATATCGGAGGCGAAAACCAGCTGATCATTATTGGCGTACAAACTGGTGTGATAGCCATTCTTTTGTACATCACCATCTATTGGCTTATCATCAAAAATGCCTTTCAGCTATTTATCAGCAGTAAATCCGGCAAAGAAAGAAAACTGGGCTTAATGCTCGTTTTATTAAAAGTGGGCATCATTATTCCCCTTTTAACTGCAGAAGTTGAAACCTATCTTTATATCAGCTATTTTATCTGGTTCTTTTCCGGTTTGCTGATCTCGATTGTCAGCATGAAAAAGGAGAACAGTAAACCTTCCACTATCCATGAAGTTAGGAATTGATATCAGGGACCTGAGAACCTCCACAACAGGACAAAAAACATACCTGGAAGAACTATGCCTGGCATTCAAAAAACAATCTGGCAAGGACCTCCAGATCTGCCTGCTCGATACTTCCATTCCGGCTTTTCGGGGAAACAGTAAGTTTATTAAAATTCTGGAGCAAATCAACCTGCATTTCTGGAAACAATGTGTACTACCGGTAAAAGCGGCGCTTAGCGGGTGTGATGTACTTTTATGCACCGACTATTTCGTCCCCTACCTCCACCTGGGATACAAAACAGTTACCGTTTTTCATGACGCTTTCTTCTTTGAAAATAAAGAGCATTACCATCCCCTTTTTATTTGGCTCTTCAAACATATTGCTCTGCCTTCTGCAAAACGTTGCGCCTATATCATCGTTCCTTCCGATTATGCAAAACAGCAGGTGATCAGATATTATACCTGTCTGCCTGTAGAAAATATTATCACCATTCACGAAGGACCCAAAACCCTGGCTATCGGAGAATTTATAACCGCTACTGATAGTATCCTGGACAGATTACATCTCAGTGATCAACCCTATCTATTGCATGTAGGTGTGATGAATAAAAGAAAGAATATTCCTTTTCTGCTCCGGAGTTTTGCAAAGTTTCTCGAAAAGGGATATCAATACAAACTGGTGCTGGCGGGTTCTTTGCAAACATCCCAATACATTTCAGATGCGCAAAACATACTGGATACCATCAAAGCCTATCATTTGGAAGAGGAGGTAATTTTTACCGGTTATCTTTCCAATGAAGAACTTTCGCTGATTTACCAGCATGCTGCCATGTATGTTTTTCCCTCACTGAATGAAGGGTTCGGACTCCCTGTTCTGGAAGCTTTTAGGTTTAGCCTGCCGGTCCTGGTGGCCAATAATACCTGTTTACCCGAAATTGGTGGCGATGCTGTTCTCAGCTTTGACCCACAAAATGAAGCCGATCTGCTGGCTGCACTAAGCATGGTTGCAGACAACCCCTCTGTAAGAGACCAACTAAGCCAGCAAGGAAAAAAAAGGCTCCAGGATTTTTCCTGGGATGAGACTGCGAAAAAGATCATCAGGTTATTATCCGGTAGATAAGTGCACTACTGTTCTATCGTGGGGCGTGAGTGGTGAGTCGTGAATGGTGAATAGGCAATGGTCAATACCACCCAACGCGCTAATACGCCAACACGCCAAAGGCCACGAGCTATGAGCTGAGAGCCGTGAGTTGGGAGTTGTGAATGGTCAATCGCTAGAATTACCTAATGCACCCAGTACCTCTACCCCCAATCAACCAAAGACTAAAGACCAAAGGCCGTGAGTGGTGAATAGGCCATGGTCAATCCCCCCTCAAAGCGCTAATGCGACAAATACCAGTAAAGCCGTTCGTCCATTAAACCCCTGCAACCCGGGCTCATCCGTTTCAAAAATTGTATCTTTATTTTTTAAGTGATGCAACTACCTGAGCCAGCAAATACCAACCTCCTTTTTGTCCATAATAAATATCTCAAAACCGGAGGGGAAGATAGTGTGGTCTCAAACGAGATCAGTCTGTTAAGAAAACATGGGTATACCGTATGGTTAAAAGAATTTGGGAATGAAAATTTTCAATCAACCAATCCCATAACAACGTTCCTGGCCGGTTTCAACTTTTTCTTTAACCTGTCTGCTTTTTTTTCAGTTTACCGACTGATCAAAAAACATAAGATCAAAGTACTTCACACACACAATTTTTTTTACACTGCTTCTCCTGCTGTTTTTTGGGCAGGAAAATTAGCCGGTGCAAAAACAGTAATGACCATCCACAATTACCGGTTATTCTGTCTGAATGCGCTTTTTTACAGAGGGGGGGGCACTTGTATGAACTGTGTAGATGCACGCTCATTCAGGCCCGGCATCCGTCATGCCTGTTTCAAAGCTTCTCCCACCCTGTCTGCGATCCTTGCAGCTTCGCTTCAGTTTCACAGAAAAGCGGGCACCTGGCTTCATAAGGTTGATAGATTTATTGTTCTCAACCCTTTTACCAAGGAATTATTACAGGGTATCGGGGTAAACGGAGAGAAAATCACGGTCAAGTCAAACTTTATTGCCGATACAGCCTATGCAGATTATCAGAACCGGAATAATACTTACTTATATGCCGGACGGATTGAAGAAGAAAAAGGAATTCGCCACATGATGGAGGCCTTTCAGCAGTCCGGCAGAAAACTATTGATTGCAGGGGATGGGAATATGGTCTCTTATGTAAAAGAAAATACTTCCGAAACCATCCAATATATAGGTCAGCAAACCCCGGAACAAATCGCTATCCTGTTTCAGCAATGTAAAGGATTTATATTCCCCTCTTTACTCACAGAAGGAATGCCTATGACCTTGATAGAAGCATTTGCGGCCGGCGCTGTACCCATTGCAGCAGCCTCTGTTAATACCAGCAGCATGTTAAGCGATGGTGTTGACGGGTTCCTGTATGAAGGTGGCAATGCTTCATCCCTCAATCAGGCCATCGGGCGTTTGGAAGAACTCGATCTTTCTGCTTTACAAATCCTTTCAGGGAATGCCAGAAAAAAGTATGAGAACCATTATCACGAAAGTATTCATCTTGTAACAATCCGCAGCATCTATGCAAACGAGGATTGACCCGGATACGCTATTTTTGTGAAAAGTTTTCCTATGAACCAGGAAATAGCAGTTAAAGTCAATATTATTGGAACAGGCATCAGCAATATTTCCCTGGAAGAAACTATCAGCATCTTTAATAGCTGGATTGACAAGAACGAAAAGAAAAGGGTATGTGTTACCCCCGTGAACTGTTTGTTATGGGCAAACGACAATAATGAACTCCGAAAGATTTATAATTCGGCAGACCTTACCTTATGCGACGGCGTTCCGCTTTTATGGGCCGCCCGTATGCTGAATTCACCCCTTAAAGGAAGAGTTACCGGCCTTGATCTTTTACCACGATATATAGAAGAATGTTATCGCAGAAATTATTCCCTGTTTTTTATGGGTGCCAGCGAGGGAGTGGCCGAAGCCCTGAAAAGAAAATGTGAAGCCATGTATCCCGGTATCCGGATTAAGGGTACGTATTCCCCTCCTTTTGCAGACAGGTTTAGCGATGAAGAAAATACTAAGATCTGTTCCCTAATCAATCAGGCCGCTCCGGATGTACTCTGGGTTAGTTTAACTGCCCCCAAACAGGATTTCTGGATTTATGAGCAGCTACAGAACCTGCATGTGCATATTGCCATTGGTGTGGGCGGTGCATTCGAAGTAACATTGGGAAGTATTCAACGGGCCCCGGTTTTTATGCAAAAAGCCGGTCTTGAATGGCTATACCGGCTCCTGAAAGAGCCCCGCAGGCTTTATAAACGTTATTTACTGGAAGCACCCCGGTTTATCCCCCTGCTTATCAAACAGAAACTGAAAAATATGGGATAGCGGGCATCAGACAGGCGAAGAAACCGATCCTGTAGCTGTCAAAATCCTAAAATTAGCAATCAGATGGGCTTTTTTTTAAATATTACCTATTTTGTGACCGTATCTGGAAAATGAGATACCTCGGTATCGAGGCAAAGATCATTAACGATCAACC
>SCVK01000291.1 GCA_004297075.1 Chitinophagaceae bacterium | reverse complement strand
AAACTGCAGTACGACCAACCCGTCCGGAATTATTTAACCGATCTGAGGTTTTACAATGACGAAATGAACAACTTCGTTACCGTACGGGATATGATGAGCCACCGTACCGGTTTACCGAGGCATGATTTTTCCTGGTACGCATTCCCTACTACTTCGCGCGATAGTCTGATGAAGCGGATCCGTTTTATGGAGCCCACATATCATGTACGCGAAAAATGGCAGTATAACAATTTCATGTTCCTGCTGCAAGGTATGCTGGCTGAAAAACTGATGAGCAAAAGCTGGGAAAATGCAGTTCGTGATAATATTTTCAAACCGCTGAGCATGAACCGTTCTGTTTTCTCTGTTAAAGACATGGAAAAAAGCGATGATGCCGCCATTGGTTATGGCCTGAAAAAAGACAGCATCATCAAAAAACTGGACTATTATAATATTGATGCCATGGGACCCGCCGGCAGCATTAACAGCAGTGTTACAGAAATGGCTAACTGGGTAAGCACCTGGATCAACGGCGGAAAATTTAATGGCAAAGAAATTTTGCCGGCTGCTTACACCACCGAAGCCATGAGTGCACAAATGGTGATGAATGCAGGTTTACCCGGCAAAGAAAAACCAGATATACACCTCTCAAGTTATGGTTTTGGCTGGATGGTATCTTCTTACAAAAGTCATTTCCGTGTGGAACATGGTGGAAATATTGATGGATTCTCTGCCAGTACCAGTTTTTATCCAACCGATAGCATTGGTATTGTGGTACTGACCAACCAGAATGGATCTGCGGTTCCTTCAGTGGTACGAAATCTGATCTCAGACCGGTTATTGAACCTGCCTTACTTTGACTGGAACACAGATCTGAAACGTGCCTCTGAAAAAGCCAAGGCAACCGCCAAAGAAGCAGAAAAAACAAAAAGCAGTAGCCAGAAAACCAATACGGCACTTTCTCATCCTTTGAAAGATTATGAAGGCATCTATCAACATCCGGGATATGGCAGTTTTGAAGTGTCACTGATCAATGACTCACTGTTTGCCAAAGTAGGTAAAGACCTGTTATGGCTGCGTCAATATCACTACGATATATTTGAACCCTTTGAAAAAACAGCCGGAGAGCCAATGGATACTACCGAAAGAAGCCCGACCCGTTTCCAGTTTCACATGAACGAAGCAGGAGAAATCTCCATGGTTACGCAGCAATTTGAAGCCGGACTGGAGCCCTTCAAATTTCTTAAAACGCCTAAACCCAAAGCCATTACCAAAGAAGAACTGGAAAAATACGTAGGAGAATATAGTTTGGGTGCCGCTACGGTGAAAGTATATATCAAAGACAATAAAACGCTGTATGTATTGGTGCCCGGTCAACCTGATTACGAACTGGTACCTGTTGACAAACATAAATTCGCCTTAAAAGTAGCCAACGGATTTTATTTGCAGTTTGAAGTAAATGAAAAAGGTGAATCAACAGAAGCTACTTTCATCCAGCCCAATGGAAATTTCAAAGCAAAGAGAAAATAAATAAGTAAACCTATTCAAGTTGCTATCATGCATAAACTCATCTGCCTGCTGATCCTTACGGCCCTGCTTACAGCCTGTGGCTCCAAAAAATACGATACGATTATCCGTAACGGCCTGGTGTACGATGGCAATGGTACGGCTCCTTTTAAAGCTGATATTGGTGTCAAAAATGATACGATCGCCTTCATTGGCGACCTATCGAAGGAATCTGCCAGCAATGAAGTGGATGCCAGAGGAATGGCGGTAAGCCCCGGCTTCATCAATATGCTGAGCTGGGCACCGGTTTCGCTGATCGAAGATGGCAGATCGCAGGGAGATATCAGGCAGGGTGTTACACTCGAAGTATTTGGAGAGGGTGAAAGTATGGGTCCGCTGAATGCAAAGATGAAAGCTGATATGCAGAAGGACCAGTCGCTGATCAAATACGATGTAGCCTGGAACACACTGGGCGAATACATGCAGTGGATGGAGAAAAAAGGGATCAGTACCAATATCGCATCATTTGTAGGCGCCACAACCATCCGTACGAATGTGATCGGCGAAGACAACCGCGATCCTACGCCTGCAGAAATGGAACGCATGAAAGACCTCGTAAAACAGGCCATGGAAGAAGGGGCATTGGGCGTGGGCACTTCGCTCATTTATCCGCCGGCTTTTTTTGCCAAAACACAGGAACTGATCGAGCTCTGTAAAGCGGCCGCGCCTTATGGTGGCGGTTATATTTCACACATGCGCAGTGAAGGAAATAAACTTGCAGAAGCAGTAGAAGAACTGATCACCATCGCCAAAGAAGCAGGTGTGCATGGAGAGATCTATCACCTGAAAGCAGCCGGTATCAGTAACTGGGGCAAAATGGACAGCGTGATCAGGCGGGTAGAAAGAGCACGGAAAGAAGGGATTGATATCGCTGCCAATATGTATACATACACCGCTGGCGCTACCGGCATGACAGCTGCCTTTCCTCCCTCTTTACAGGATGGCGGGTTCGGCAAACTCTGGCAACGCCTGCAGGATCCCCCAACAAGGGAAGCCATGAAAAAAGCCATGAAGACCAACGCGCCCGACTGGGAAAACCTGTATTATGGCGCAGGTTCTGCTGACAAAGTATTACTGCTGGGTTTCCGCAGGGATTCTCTTTTTAAATACGCAGGAAAATCATTGGCTGAAGTGGCCAAACACAGAAACACCACACCCGAAGATGCAGCCATTGACCTCATCATCCAGGATAGCAGCCGCGTAGAAGTTGCTTACTTTTTAATGAGCGAAGAAAATGTAAGAAAACAGGTAGCGCTTCCCTGGGTTAGTTTTGGATCGGATGCCGCATCCATGGCAACCGAAGGAAAGTTCATCAAACAGAGTTCCCATCCACGTGCTTACGGAAATTTTGCACGGGTGATCGGTCAGTATGTGCGGGAAGAAAAAATACTCCCACTCGAACTGGCCATTCACAAATTAGCCAAAGTGGCTGCCACTAACCTGCATATTCAAAAAAGAGGAGAATTGAAAGTGGGTAACTATGCCGACATCCTTATTTTTGATCCCGCCAAAGTAAAAGACAAAGCCACTTACGAAAATCCGCACCAGTATGCCGAAGGAATGCAGCATGTATGGGTAAATGGCGTGCAGGTGTTGAAAGAGGGAGAACATACAGGTGCAAAACCGGGAAGGTTTGTGAAGGGAGGGGGGAAACAATGAGTGAATGAGTGAATGAGTGGATGAGTGGATGAGTGAATATTTTTTTTAGGAAATAATAAAATGGGAATATGGAAATATTGATTCGAAGGGCTGAGAGAAAAGACTGCGTTCGTTTACTGGAATTGATTCAGGAGCTGGCGGATTACGAAAAAGCACCGCAGGAAGTAACGGTAACACTGGCGCATTTTGAAGAAAGTGGTTTTGGACCCAATCCGGTCTGGTGGGCATTCGTGGCCGAGATCAACGGGAAAGTGGAGGGCTTTGCCTTGTATTATATCCGTTACAGCACCTGGAAAGGGCAATGTCTGTACCTGGAAGATTTTCTGGTTACCGAAAAATTACGGGGTAAAGGAGCGGGTAAATTATTATTCGACCGTATCATACAGGAAGCCAAAGACAAGGGCTTCAAAAGAATGGTTTGGCAGGTACTGGAATGGAACGAACCCGCCATCAACTTCTACAAAAAATACAACGCCACCCTCGATCCGGAATGGGTGAACGGTATCCTCGATTTTTAGCAACCAGCCTAACGAATTAACAATTAGCAATTAGCAATTAAAAATTAAAAATTGGTGTGGTACATTTTTAATTTTTAATTGCTAATTGTTAATTATTTCAATTTACGCCTGCTACAACTGCTTCCTTATACACTTTCTGCACCAATCCCTGCAGCACTTTTCCGGGGCCGGATTCGGTAAAATGCGTGGCCCCATCTGCTACCATGGCTTGTACACTTTGTGTCCAGCGCACAGCACCTGTTAATTGATCGATGAGGTTTTGTTTGATGGCAGAAGGATCGGTAACGGCCTTAGCAACTACGTTCTGGTAAACAGGACAGGTAGCTGGATGAAAGGTAGTGGCTTCTATGGCCGCAGCCAGTTCTTCTTTGGCAGGTGCCATTAACGGAGAGTGAAACGCACCTCCTACCGGCAATACCAATGCCCGTTTGGCACCAGCAGCTTTCATTCTTTCGCAGGCGATCTCGATACCTTTTACCGAACCGCTGATCACCAGCTGGCCCGGACAATTATAATTGGCGGCCACCACAACTTCGCCGGTTTCTTTACTTACTTGGGCACAGATCTCTTCCACTTTTTCATCCGCCAGTGCCAGCACGGCTGCCATGGTAGAAGGTTGTACTTCACAGGCTTTCTGCATGGCTTTGGCCCGGATGCTTACCAGTTTCAGCGCATCTTCGAACTGCAACACGCCATTGGCCACCAGCGCGGAGAACTCTCCCAAAGAGTGACCGGCTACCATATCAGGTTGTATATTATCAAGCGTTTTAAAAGCAATTACCGAATGCAGGAACACAGCAGGCTGGGTAATATTGGTCTGCTTCAGTTCTTCATCTGTTCCCGAAAACATCACATCACTGATGCGGAACCCAAGGATCTCGTTGGCCTTTTCAAACAGTTCTTTCGCAAGTGGATTGGTATCATACAGGTTTTTACCCATTCCACTGAACTGCGAACCCTGACCGGGGAATATATAAGCGTGTTTCATCTGTGTTTTTGGTTTATTGGTTTATTCGTTTATTGGTTTACTGTATTCCCATTTACCTTCATTGCTCATTTACTTTTTTACCTTAATAAAGCTATGGGCGAGTATTGTTTTTCAAAACTTTAATATATCCATTTAGCTTTCGGTGTATCAGTTCCAACTCATCCATCAATAACCCGTATGTTATTTCGTTGATCAATCCCCGCTGATATGATTTTCGTATCCAGCTTTTGGTTTCCAGGAGTGACCCACGAGCGTAAAAACAAAAATGGATATTTTCTTTCACGAAATAACGTCCATATCCCTCTGCAATATTAGCAGAAATTGAATCAACAGAAGAGGTAAGCTGTTTCCCAACACCAAATTTTTCGAAAGCCGGCCAGATCATCACTATTTGCCAGATTTTCGATGCCAGTTTTTCAGAAAGTTGATACACCTCCAGCTCCTCAAGGATATAGGGCATAAAAAAAGGATTTACGTTTACATAAATCCTAATTTATCTATTATAAGTAGCTGGTCATATCGTATTTGTACGCATTCTGTAAGAATATTTCACCCTCCACACAAATAAACCAGTAAACGAATAAACAAGTAAACTAATAAACCAATCCCCCTAATCCAGCTTCTTATTAATCAACTTCAGAAACTCGCTACGCGTAGTATTTTTCAAAAACTCCCCATCAAAAGCAGAAGTAGTTGTTACAGAATTCTGTTTGCCCACACCACGCATCATCATACACAGATGTTTGGCTTCGATCACCACTGCCACACCTACCGGATTCAGCGATTCTTTGATGGCTTCAAGGATCTGGGTAGTCAACCGCTCCTGCACCTGCAGCCTGCGCGAATACACATCTACCACACGGGCCAGTTTACTCAGGCCGGTGATCCATCCGTTGGGGATATAGGCAATATGCGCTTTCCCGAAAAAAGGCAGCATGTGGTGCTCGCACATGGAGTAAAGCTCAATATCCTTTACGATCACCATCTCGCTTACCGACTCCTTGAACTTGGCCGAATTAATGATAGCTATCGGATCCTGCTGGTAGCCTTGTGTTAAAAACTGCATGGCTTTGGCCACACGTTCCGGGGTTTTTACCAGTCCCTCCCTGTCCGGATCTTCGCCCAGCAAACCCAGTGCTTCGTGGTAATTTTTGATCAGTCCTGAAGTTACTTCTTCATCGTACTTCTCGATCTTGGTGTAAGCCATATCAGTGATTTTTCTATGATGATTTATGCAGGATACTCTACAAAATTTCTTTCCGTTTCATACAGGCGGATCTGCAACTCCAGTTTCGCATCAATTCTCGGGCGCAGCAGCTGGTAAATCACCACGGCTATATTTTCGGCCGTAGGGTTCAGGTTGGCAAACTCCACCGTATCCAGGTTCAGGTTCTTATGGTCAAAACGGTTCATCACTTCCTCTTTCACAATATCGCTGAGCAGTTTCAGGTCTATCACATACCCTGTTTGCGGGTCGGGTTCACCGGTTACTTTCACCACCAGGTCGTAATTATGCCCATGGTAGTTGGGGTTATTACACAACCCAAACACCCGGTCATTCTCCTCGTTCGTCCACAAAGGATTGAACAGCCTGTGAGCCGCATTAAAATGCTCTTTCCGGAAAACCGCTACTTTGTTTGTCATAAGGTTACAATTCATGGTACCAGCTTCTGTGCAGAACCCAACACCTGTTGCGTCGCACACTTGTACTATCCAACACGGCTGAACTTTATTTGAAACAATGTTCAAGTGGTTCTGTCATTAACTGCCGGCACTGTTTCAGAAGTGTGCTGATCAAGTGGCCGGTCATACAGGAGCCAGGAAATCAATGACTGAGCTTGAATATCTATTCCGATAATCTGCACTAAGGTACACAGGTTACTAATAACCCGTACACCCTTTCTTTTGTTTACTCAATCCAGAAAAAAGATTATTCACCGAAATATTCCACGTAAATACGCTGGGTCTCATAGAGTTTGATGCAGTGCAGCTTCACTTCTGCGGGTAAATGGGGGGCCAGCTGCTGCCAGATAGCAATGGCCAGGTTTTCCGTACTGCACATAGTATCTTTCATAAAATCCACGTCCATGTTCAGGTTCTTGTGGTCCAGCTTATCCACCACATATTGTTTGATCAGCTTACTCAGTTGCTTCACATCATATAAAAAGCCGGTATCCGGATCTGGATTACCCTTGATCGTCACAAAAAGGTCATAATTATGTCCATGCCAGTTCTCATTGGCACAAACGCCGAAAACAGCTTCATTCTGTTCCTTGCTCCACCTGGGATTGAACAGTTTATGCGCCGCGTTAAAATGCTCCTGTCTTGTTAAATACACCATCCGCCTCAAAAATTTCGGCAAAGGTAAGGAATAGGGGGAAATCGGGAGTGGTGAGTAGTCAGCAGGCAGAAATCCCCTGCTCACCACTCTCTACTGACTACTCACTACTGACCATTCACGATTGACGATTCACGCTTTTTCCCCACCTTTGCTCTATGCGAGTCATCATTACCGCCGCCACTGTTGCCGAATGGATGCCTTCCTTCCTGGAACTGGACCCACTGTATTCCGGTGAAAGTCAACGTTTAAAAGTGCAGTTTCACCAGAGCGGCGTAGGTATGCTGGCTTCGGCTGTTTCGATTACCCGCATGGTGTATGAAGACAAGCCCGACCTGATTATCCAGGCCGGTATTGCCGGTTGTTTTGATTCAAAACAACCCCTGGGAAACGTGGTGGTGATCGCCGATGAACTGGTGGGCGATATGGGTGTGCAGGAAGAGGGTAAATGGAAGGACCTGTTTGACCTGAAACTCGAAAAAAGCAATTACCATCCCTACGAAAAAAGAAAACTGCCCAACCCCTGGCTCAATACGTATAATCTCATGAAACTACAGGAAGTGAGTGGTATCACCGTTAACGAAATCACTACCGAA
>SCVK01000290.1 GCA_004297075.1 Chitinophagaceae bacterium | reverse complement strand
AAAATTTTACCACCGCTACATGAAGATACTTGTAAAGCAGGCGGTTATAGCCGATCCGGATTCCCCTCACCATGGCCAGGTTACTGATATTTTAATCGATGGAGAACGTATTATACAAATCGCGCCCGGCATTAAGGCTGCGGCCGATGAGGTCATAGATGCGTCCGGTGCCCTGGTATCGCCGGGATGGGTGGATACTTTTTCCCATTTCTGCGACCCCGGTTATGAATACAAAGAAACCCTGGAAACCGGTGCGGCGGCTGCAGCAGCGGGTGGTTTTACCCGTGTGTTTGTGTTGCCGAACACTTTACCGGTGGTAGACAGTAAATCGCAGGTGGAATATATCTGCCAGCAATCCAAATCACTGCCCGTAACCATTTATCCACTGGGGGCCATTACCCGCGGAACCGAAGGAAAAGACCTGGCCGAGATGTACGATATGAAGCAAAGCGGTGCAGTGGCTTTTTCCGATGGTATTTTACCCGTTCAATCGCCCGGCCTCTTTGTAAAAGCCCTGCAATATGTAAAAGCGTTTGATGGTACTTTGGTACAAGTGCCGCTGGATAAGAGTATTGGTGCCGGCGGACTCATCAACGAAGGCATTATTTCTACCCGTCTCGGTCTGCCCGGCATACCGGCACTGGCGGAGGAAGTGATCATTAAAAGAGATATTGACCTGTTGAGATATACCCAATCGCGCCTGCATATCACCGGTATTTCTACCAAAAACGGGTTGGACTTTATTGCTGCGGCTAAAAAAGAAGGACTGCAGATCAGTTGCAGTGTTACGCCCTACCACCTGTTCTTCTGCGATGAAGACATGCAGAGCTATGATACCAACCTGAAAGTGAATCCTCCCCTCCGCACCAAAACAGATATGCTGGCATTGCGAGAAGGTGTGATCAATGGTGTGGTGGATTGTATTGCTTCTCATCATTTACCGCAGGACTGGGACAATAAAACCTGCGAGTTTGAATATGCCAAAAACGGCATGACCGGACTGGAAAGCAGTTTTGCCGTGGTGAACCATTTGCTGCCGGAACTGAGTACAGAAAGACTGGTTCAATTGTTTTCCCTTGAAGCACGTAAGATTTTTCACTTGCCTGCGACACATATCAGCGAAGGTGCTGTGGCAGAATTAACGATCTTCAACAGAAAGGCCGTGACTTTGCTTACCCGCACCCGCTTACAAACCAAATCGCCCAATACACCGTTCCTTGACAGAGAACTGACCGGAAAAATTATGGGTATCGTTCACAAAGGAAAACTAACTTTAAACCAAAACTGATTTTTATGAAAGTAAACATCGTTAACGAAGGTCTCAAATGGGGTTGTATCAACGGATTGATTGCTGTATTACTGATGTACGGATCCTGGGCAGCCGGGTTGAATACATTTGTCAGCGTGCAGTTCTGGGCCAATTTCATCCCCTTCATGATTGTGATCCTGATTTTTTCGGGCATTCAGATCAAAAAGCAGAATAATGGATTACTGCCTTTTTCGCAGGCATTAAAATTTACTTTCCTGAGTTATGTAGTAGTTGCACTGATAACTGCCATCGCCACTTATGTGCTGTATAACCTGATTGATAAAGAACTGACACAAAAATCAGTACAGGTAGGTCTTGAAAAAACAAGGGCAATGATGGAAAAATTCGGTGCTTCGGAAGAAGATATCGACAAAGCCATGAAATCCGGTATGGAAGAAGGTGCCAAAGGAACCGGAATAGGTAAGATATTTATGGGTACCGGATTATTTCTGATCTGGGATTTTGTAAAAAGTCTGCTGATCTCACTGGTGATCAGAAAAGAAGAAAAATTTGCCGACTAATCAAGCAACATGAACGTATCAATCGTAATTCCTTTAATCAACGAGGATGAATCCTTACCGGAATTGTGCAGCTGGATAGAATCGGTTGTAACACAACACCAGCTTTCCTATGAAGTGATCCTGGTGGATGACGGAAGTACGGATGATAGCTGGGCTTTCATCGAAAGAAAATCGACAGAAAACCCGCATTTCAAAGGCATCAAATTCCAACGCAATTATGGCAAATCCGCTGCCCTGAATGAAGGTTTTAAAGCTGCCCAGGGCGATGTGGTTATTACCATGGATGCAGATATGCAGGACTCACCCGATGAGATCCCTGAACTGCGGAATATGATCATCCATGGCGGGTTTGATATGGTAAGCGGCTGGAAAAAAAAGCGCTACGATAATACCCTGACCAAAAATATCCCCTCAAAACTTTTCAATGCTGCTGCCCGCTTCAGTTCAGGCATCCGGCTGCATGATTTTAACTGCGGTTTAAAAGCCTATAAACGGAAAGTGATCAAGAGCATTGAAGTGTATGGAGAGATGCACCGTTATATACCCATCCTGGCCAAATGGAGCGGCTTCCGGAAGATCGGAGAAAAAGTAGTGGAACACCGCCCTCGGAAATATGGTGTTACGAAATTCGGCTGGCAAAGGTTTGTAAATGGCTTCCTTGACCTGGCCACCATCATGTTCCTCGGAAAATTCGGCAAAAGGCCTATGCAGTTCTTCGGGTTACTGGGAACCCTGTTTTTCCTCATTGGACTTGGCTCCAGCATTTATCTGATTGCAGCCAAGTTTATGACGGAAGATTTCAGCCTTACCAACCGCCCGTCTTTTTATATCGCCCTTACTACCATGATCATTGGTATGCAATTATTCCTCACCGGTTTTATTGCAGAGCTCATTGCCCGCAATGCGCCGGAAAGAAACAGTTACCTGATTGAAACCACTTTAGGCATTGATTAAATAGTCTGGAGTTAGGAGTTAGGAGTCTGGAGTTGATGCTAAGATAAAGTACTCCAGACTCCTAACTCCAGACTCCTAACTCTAACTCCCTCTATGCAAAAAAATGTCATCATCATCGGTCCCGCCTGGCCCCTACGTGGTGGATTGGCTTCATTTGATGAGCGGCTGGCGCGTGAGTTCAAGCTGCAGGGGTACGAGTCTATGATCTATACTTTCTCTTTGCAATACCCGGATTTTTTGTTTCCGGGAACCACGCAATATTCAACCGAACCGGCACCGGCAGATCTAACGATCAAAGTGTGTATCAATTCTATCAATCCACTTAACTGGATACAGGTTGGAAAGGAATTAGCCCAACTGAAACCCGACCTGATTATCGTTCGTTACTGGCTGCCCCTGATGGGGCCTTGCCTAGGAACCATTTTACGGAAAGTGCGGAAAAACGGTTTTACCCGTGTGATCTGTATCGCCGATAATGTGATCCCGCATGAACACAGGCCGGGTGATACAGCTTTTACGAAATATTTTGTCAGGCCCATCCATGCGTTCATCACGATGAGCGAAAAAGTGAAGGCGGATCTGCGGCTTTTCACCCATAAACCCGCCAGACAGGTGGTGCATCCCTTGTATGATAATTTCGGAGATGCCCTCGATAAAACAACAGCCCGTACGCATTTATCGCTACCCACAGATGAAAAGATCATCCTGTTTTTTGGTTTCATCCGCAAATACAAAGGATTGGATCTTTTGCTGGAAGCCATGCAGGATGCAAGAATACAGGCAGCTGGCATTAAACTGCTGGTTGCAGGGGAGTTCTACGAGAAAAAAGAAGAGTATGATGCGTTGATCGAAAAACTGGGTATCGCGGGGCAATTGATCCTACGCACCGATTTTATTGCCGACAGCGAAGTACGCTATTACCTCAGTGCTGCCGATTTTGTAATACAACCTTACCGCAATGCCACCCAAAGCGGTGTTACCCCCCTCGCCTATCATTTTGAGAAACCCATGCTGGTGACCAATGTAGGTGGTTTGCCCGATCTGGTACCGGATGGGAAAGTGGGGATTGTGACAGAACCCACCCCTCAGGCCATTACGGATGGTATTCTCCGGTTATATGAATTAGGCGAAAACTTTTTTTTGTCGCATCTTCGCGATCAAAAGAAAAAATACAGTTGGCAGGAATTCGTTACAACCATCCAATCCCTTGCAGCTGAGATTATTGAAATAAAATCGTAAGAAACCCTTCATTATTATGGAAAAAAGAATAAAAGAAATTATTGAAGCATCTATTGACACAAAATCCAAAATATTAGCTGACCAGAAATTACAAAAGACCGTTGCCGACTGTGTTTCCATTATAACTGCGTCTTTCAAGAATGGCAATAAAGTACTTTTCTGTGGAAATGGTGGTAGTGCCGCTGACGCACAGCACCTGGCTGCGGAGTTTTCGGGGAGATTTTATAAGGACAGGAAAGCATTGCCTTCAGAAGCTTTGCACTGTAATACATCTTACCTGACTGCTGTAGCAAATGATTACAGTTATGATGTGATATATTCTAGATTGTTGGAAGGTGTTGGTGCAAAGGGTGATGTATTGGTGGGACTGAGTACTTCAGGTAATTCGAAAAACATATTAAATGCTTTTGCTGTTGCCAAAACAATGGGAATAACCACGATCGCATTTACCGGAGAATCGGGAGGTAAAATGAAAGATGTCTGTGATTATCTGATCAATGTACCTTCCGCAGATACGCCCAGAATTCAGGAAAGCCATATCATGCTCGGACACATTGTTTGCGAACTGGTGGAACTTAATATTTTCGGGTAATGCAGGTAAAAGAAGCCCTTATTCTGGCTGGGGGCCTCGGAACACGTTTGAGAGAAGCTGTTCCTGATCTTCCCAAATGTATGGCTCCGGTAAACGGAAGACCGTTTATCTCCTTTGTTATAAGACATCTCGCTAAACAAGGTGTTGAACACTTTGTTTTTTCTTTGGGATATAAATCGGAAGCCTTTCTGGACTTTCTTTCCGGAGTGCTGCCACCCGGAACTTATGATATCGTTATTGAGGAAACCCCACTCGGCACAGGTGGTGCCATTCAGTATGCCAGCCGGCAGTGCACAGAACCCTTTTTTGTGGTTGTAAATGGAGACAGTATTTTTCAGACCGATCTGGCATCGCTGGCAGATTTTCATTTTTTACATAACAGCTGTTGCACATTGGCTTTAAAACCGATGGAGAATGTAGACAGATACGGATCTGTAGAGACTGACCCAACAGGCAGGATCACCCTGTTCAGGGAAAAACAATTCTTCGAAAGAGGATTGATCAATGGGGGTGTATACCTGATTAACAAAGCCTACCTGCTTGAAAAAGAACTTCCGGAAAAATTTTCCTTCGAAACTGATTTTCTTCAGAAGTTTTACAAAGAAGGCCGCATATTCGGTATCCCGCAGGAAGGTTATTTTATAGATATCGGCATCCCCGAAGATTACCAGAGAGCACAAACGGAATTAACAGATTAGTATGCTGAACCTGACACAGATCAACAAAGACTGGACCTTATTCCTTGACCGCGATGGCGTGATCAATCACGATAAGGACAATGATTATATCCGCAACTGGGAAGAATTCCGTTTTTATGATACCACACTGGAAGCAATGGCCTTGCTGGCGCAAAGGTTCAGCAGAATTGTCATCGTAACCAACCAGAAGGGCGTGGGCAGAGAACTGATGACCCTGGCCGACCTGCAACGGATCCATCAGCATATGCAGGAAGAGATTAACAAAACCGGCGGAAGAATTGACAGGATCTATTTCTGCGCTGATCTCGATAATGATTCCCCCAACCGCAAACCCAATCCCGGCATGGCTTTTCAGGCAAAGGCCGACTTCCCGGAGATCGATTTCAGCAAAAGCATTGTGGCTGGCAACCGCACCAGTGATATGGAATTTGGCCGTAATGCCGGTCTGTATACCGTATTTGTGGCATCCACGCACCCCGAAACCCCCTTTCCCGATCCGCGGATAGATCTGCGTTTTGATAACCTGTTGGATTTTGCCAGGGCCGTAAGGGGCTAAGAAAACCTTAAAATTGGCCGAACCCTAACCCGGGCTTCTTTCTGCTCGCAGATAGGGCGTAATATTGAGGTATGAAGCAAGTAGTTGTATTTCTGTTTTTGTTTTGTCTCCTGTTCTCTGCGAACGCGCAACAAAAGATCCCTGCTTCTGTACAGCTGTTGGCGCAACTGGAAGAGAACATGCGCAATTATGCCAATGACATTGTAAATGGCGAAGAAGTAGGCGACCGCACCATAGCCGACAGCATCTTCACCAAAGCCCTGGTACAGGCTTTAAAAGTGCCTTATTCCTTCTCCTACCCTTTTGATTCTTTACAAACCATCTCCCATTTATACGCCCCCGACAGCAGCTTCCGCATTTTTACCTGGCAGGTGATGAAAGACTTTTCTTATTACCGCCAGAAAGGAGCCATCCAGTTCCGCACGGCAGACGGTTCCCTGAAACTGATTCCACTGTACGACAACTCTCCTTTTACGGAAAACCCGGTAGATTCTGTGCGAACCAATGAGCAATGGATCGGTGCCGTTTATTACAACATCATACAGAAGACCTACAACAATAAAAATTATTACACACTACTTGGCTATGATGAGAACGATGCGCGCAGTACCAAAAAGTGGATGGAAGTATTGACCTTTGACGAAAAACAGCGTCCCATCTTCGGCGGCCGCTATTTCAGTTATGCCAATGATGTTCTGAAACCAGCGCAACCTGCCTACCGCTTTTGCCTTGAGTTTAAGAAACAGGCCAATGCCCGCTTGAATTTTGATGAAGAACTGGACATGATCACTTTTGCCCATCTCACCAGCGAAACTGGCGAACCTGAGAACCGCTACACACTGGTGCCGCTGGGCAGTTACGAAGGATTTAGATGGGTAAACGGGAAATGGGTGCATATGCCCGTTGTAAAAGAAGCAGACCCCAGGAACAATATTAATCCGCCACAGCCCGGAGCCCCGAGAGGTGGAACAGTTTTTCCGGGAGGGAAGAAAGGGAAAGGGTAAAATTCAAAAGTAAAAAGTAAAAATTCAAAAGTAAAAAATGGCCTATTGACTTTTGCCTTTTGAATTTTGAATTCTAATCAAGTTTCAGCACCGCCAGGAACGCTTCCTGCGGAATCTCCACATTACCTATCTGGCGCATCCGTTTTTTACCTTCTTTCTGTTTTTCCAGCAGTTTCCGTTTACGGCTGATATCACCACCATAACATTTGGCAGTTACATCTTTCCTCATGGCACTGATATTTTCCCGCGCGATCACTTTGGCACCAATGGCGGCCTGTATCGCAATCTGGAATTGTTGTTTGGGTAATAGTTCCTTTAATTTTTCACAGAGTTTTCTTCCAAAATCTTCTGCTCTGCCGCGGTGAATCAGGGCACTCAGCGCATCCACTTTCTCTCCGTTCAGCAGAATATCCATTTTTACGATATCCGCTTCGCGGTAATCGATCGGTGTATAATCGAATGAAGCATATCCACGGGTAGAACTCTTCAGTTTATCATAAAAGTCGAATACAATCTCGGTCAGCGGCATTTCAAATATCAACTCTACACGGGTAGGTGTGAGATAACTCTGGTTAATGAGGATCCCCCTTTTGCCGAGGCAAAGGGTCATGATATTACCGATATAATCCGGTTGGGTAATGATCTGCGCCTTGATATAAGGCTCTTCGATCTTGGCCACTTTTACCGGATCCGGCATTTCGATCGGGTTGTTCACGTTGATCTTCTCGCCACGGGTGGTATAGGCCGTAAAACTTACGTTAGGTACGGTAGTGATCACTGTCTGGTTAAACTCGCGCTCCAGACGTTCCTGTATGATCTCCATGTGCAGCAGACCCAGAAATCCGCACCGGAAACCAAATCCCAATGCCTGAGAAGTTTCCAGTTCAAATACCAGCGAAGCATCGTTTAACTGCAGTTTGCCCATGCAATCGCGCAGCACTTCAAAATCGTCTGTATTCACCGGGAAGATGCCCGCAAATACCATCGGTTTCACTTCTTCAAAACCATGGATCATTTCGCCGGGGTTATTGGCGAGGGTGATGGTATCTCCCACTTTCACTTCCTTGGCATTCTTGATACCGGTAATGATATATCCCACATCACCCGCTTTCACTTCTTCCTTGGGGGTCATACTGAGTTTCAGTACCCCTACCTCATCCGCAAAATAATCAGAGCCGGATGCCACAAAACGGATCTTGTCGCCTTTTTTCAATACGCCATTCAGGATGCGGTAATAGACGATAATCCCGCGGAAGCTATTGAATACGCTATCAAATATCAAAGCCTGTAAAGGTGCATCATAACGCCCTTCCGGCGCAGGGATCCGCTCAATAATGGCATGCAGGATCTCTTCGATCCCGATACCTGATTTACCGCTGGCCAGCAGGATATCTTCCTGCTTGCAGCCGATCAGGTCAATGATCTGGTCGGTTACTTCGGGGATCTTGGCCCCATCCATATCAATCTTGTTAATCACCGGAATTATCTCCAGATCATTTTCAATTGCCAGGTATAAGTTACTGATTGTCTGCGCCTGAATACCCTGCGAAGCATCTACCAGCAGCAGTGCTCCCTCGCAGGCGGCCAGGGCACGGCTTACCTCATAACTGAAGTCTACGTGACCGGGTGTATCAATCAGGTTTAAAATATATTCCTCTCCCTTATAAGGGTAGTTGATCTGAATCGCATGACTCTTGATGGTGATCCCCTTTTCACGTTCCAGGTCCATATCATCCAGCACCTGGTTCATCATGTCCCGGTCGCCAATGGTCTTGGTATGTTCCAA
>SCVK01000440.1 GCA_004297075.1 Chitinophagaceae bacterium | reverse complement strand
ACCCTTAGAACCGAGTGCGGGGCCTACCGGAGGCGCAGGATTGGCTTGTCCACCTTTCACCTGCAGCTTCACGAAGCCAGAGATTTCTTTTGCCATTTTTTTTAGATTTAATTGGTAATAACGTCACGCCTACGGCGTGACTCCCAAATTCAATCATTCTTTTTCTAAAGAACTTTTGGGGCGGCAAAGGTAGGGGAAAATAGTCAGGAGTGAAAAGTCAGGAGTGAAAAGTTGGAAAAATAATTTATCATTCCTGTTCCTAAGCTCTTAACTAATTGAATATCAATAATGATACCGGCACTGTAAAATGTAAATGGCATCCCCTTCCACCCGATAAACCAGCCGGTACTCCAGGTTAATACGCCGCGACCAAAAGCCTTTCAGGTTCTCCTTTAAGGCTTCCGGCTTACCACTACCTTCAAAAGGCGTTCGCATAGATTCTTTGATCAGTATATTTATTTTTTTGAGCATAGCTTCATGCTGTTGCCAATAGAGGTAATCTTCCCAGGCAGCAGACATAAATACAACCCTCATTCTTCTACCAGATTTTGCTCTTTACCCAGCCCCTGGTTATATTCCTCAACCGCAGATAATAAACGTGCGGCATTTTTGGGAGATTTTAATAGGTAGAAAGTTTCCATAATACTGTCGTAGTCAGATTGTGACAGGACCACCACATTCTCACCCTTGGTTCTGGTAACGAACAATGGGCTCTGGCTTTTAAAAACATCATCCAGATAAGATTTTAGTTTCGATCTGAAGTCTGAGTAAGAGGTGATCATTTCTGCTTATTTGAATCAAATGTACAATTTTTTGTACAATACTATATCCCATTTTCTGAGCCCAGATCTTAGAGCACTGCTAAAAATGAAAAAAGTCAAAACAGGAACCTCCCCCATTTTGACTTTTCACTTTTGACTTTAAACTTTTAGCTTCTTACAAAACCAAAATCCCCTTCGCCTGCACCGTAATCTCTTTTTTAGCTTCGGTTATTTTAGCGATCTCTTCCTTGCTTTTACCCGCATCTTCTGCAAAATGGCGGAGTTGCTCTACAGTGGTCAGCTTTTCATCAGCGATCCCGTCTATCACGATGGTCTTGCCGTTCAGTACCAGCGGCACCAGGAATTTATGGTCTTTCATTTTCACCATCATGCTGCCATTGGGCGATTTTACCTTGATCCAGCATCCTTCCTTCTCACAAACCTGGGTTACCACACCTTTCAGCTTTACAGGCATTTCTTTTTTCTCTTTTTTGCTGTCCATGATCGCGTACAGCTGGTCTACTGAAATGGCGTTATCGGCGGTAGTGGCCTGGCCAAATACGGTACCTGCTTCGGCCGGTACTTTCGGGGGTTGAGCATTTAGTACGAAACCAATGCAGGCAAATGCAGAGACAAGTAAGATTTTTTTCATAATGTGTGTTTTTAAGCTATGAGCTGCGAGCTATGGGCTGCGAGCGCTGAATACAGTAAAAATAAAAGGTCAACTGCAAAACCAGATGACCTTTCATGTAATATTTTGTTATTAGTTACAGCTAGCAGCTCAAGGCTCACAGCTCGTAGCTGTTTTAACTGATTTTCTCCACCTGCATATAACTCAACTCTACCGGTGTAGAACGTCCGAAGATCTTTACGGTTACTTTCAGCTTCTTCTTCTCATCGTTCACGTCTTCGATCACACCGTTAAAGTCGTTGAAAGGCCCTTCAATGATCTTGATGGTTTCGCCTACGATGAATGGTTCGCTCATGGTAACACCCTGGTCGTTCATTTCATCTACCTTACCGAGCATCTTGTTCACTTCACTTTTACGGAGAGAAATGATATTGCCCTTGGAACCCTTACCATCGGTAAGAAAGTGCATCACGTTGCTGATATTGCTGATATGCTGTACGATATCATCGTTCAGTTTACCATCCAGTACTTCCATCATTACATAACCGGGGAAGTAGTTTTTTTCGCGCATTACTTTTTTACCGTTCTGCACTTTATATACTTTCTCCATGGGGAGGAAGATCTGTTTAATGATCTCCTGCCAGCCACTGCGGATAATATCTTTATCGAGGTATTCTTTTACCTTACGCTCTTTACCACTCACCACGCGCAGTACATACCATTTGGTATCAGCCTGGGGTGCTGCCGATTCGGGTAACGCTGTTTCTACTACTTCTTCCATGCTGTTTTACTTAAATAATGAATAAATCAGCTTTAACAACTGGTTACTTGAAAAATCCATCACCCATACCATCGCTGTAATGATAACGGTAGCTACCAGTACAATCACAGTGCTTTGCTGTAACTGCATCCAGGTTGGCCAGGTCACTTTCTCCAGCAACTCGTGGTAACTCTCTTTGAAATATGTAGCGATCTTGTTCATAGAACCAATTTGTGAATTTGAAAATTTGAAAATTTGAAAAATGAACCCGATTCAAAAACCTGAAAACACATTTTCAAATTCTCAAATTGTCACATTTTCAAATTACTCAGCACGGGCACTAGGATTCGAACCCAGATCGAAGGTTTTGGAGACCTTAATACTAACCGTTGTACGATGCCCGTAGAAAGCTAAAAGCTATCCCGCTTGCGGCGGAACA
>SCVK01000289.1 GCA_004297075.1 Chitinophagaceae bacterium | reverse complement strand
TAGAAGCCGTGATCCCTGTTATCCGCTCACACATGAAAACACCCACCCCATGAAGATCGTAGCGGTACGCGCCTGGCTGGAGAACCTGCCTTTGACCAAACCCTATACCATTGCCTATCATACTACTTCGCATGCAACCATTGTATTCCTGGAAGTAGAACTGGCAAACGGCATGGTGGGCCTGGGTGCTGCCAGTCCGTTTGAAGAAGTGGTGGGCGAAACACCCGCACAAACTTTTGCCAACCTGCAATCCGCCGAAGTATTGGAGCTATTGAAGGGAAAAGATATCCGCCATTTTCAGCAGCTCATCAAAACAGCCGATCAATTGTTCCCGCATTTACCCGGTACGCTGGCTGCCATTGATCTTGCTTTACACGATGCGTTCTGTAAATGGCTCGGCATTTCTGTACTGGATTTTTATGGCCAACAGCAGGAGCCTTTACTTACATCGGTCACCATCGGCATCAAATCCATCCCGGAAATGCTGGCAGATGCGAAGGATTATTATGCGCAGGGCTTCCGTATTCTCAAGATCAAAACAGGGATCGATGTGGAAGCGGATATAGAAACTGTAGCAAGATTACAGGAAACTTTTGCGGGTAAAATAAACATACGGGTAGATGCCAACCAGGGGTATGACCTGGCTGCTTTGCAGCGCTTTCTTACCGCCACAGAACATCTCGATCTGGAACTGATAGAACAACCCCTTGCTGCCGGGGAGGAAAAAAGCCTGTGCAGTTTACCGGCAGCGGCGCGCAGGAAACTGGTAGCGGATGAAAGTCTGCTGGATGCCGGTACCGCCATTCAACTTGCCCAACACCCGCAACCTTTTGGCGTGTTTAATATCAAACTCATGAAATGCGGTGGCATAATGGGTGCCCGCCGTATTGCTACTGTTGCAGCAGCGGCTGGCATAGAACTGTTCTGGGGTTGTAATGATGAAAGTATCGCCAGCATTGCTGCCGCCCTGCAGATTGCCTATGCCTGCAACAATACCCGCTACCTGGATTTGGACGGCAGTTTTGACCTGAGCCGTGATCTGGTAACCGGCGGTTTTACGGTGAATGACGGGTATCTCTATCCATTATCCCAGCCCGGCCTGGGTTTGCATCGGCTGGGCTGAATTGGTCGTAAACCTCCTGCGTAGCTTTGGATTGATTTGTCAACTTTCCCTTCTTTACACCGGAAGTAGATAGCTGCTTTTGCATGAAACATCCGCCCGGCAAATCAAAAAACCTCTGTGAACCTCTGTTACTCTGTGATCTCTGTGTTAAAAAAAGGGTGCATACTATTGGATGACGGGGATATGGCGGTGTTTTTCAACACAGAGGCGCAGAGATAGGGAGTTACACAGAGGAAAGCAGCGTCGGATAGGAGTGATTGCTGAACGCTAACTGATAAAATACAGTTGCGAGCATGACAATTGTCATAAGCTGCTGCCCCATACCTGTCTAATTTTAAACTACAAAAATGACCGATATGACAAAAAAGAGTCCTGCAAAGAAGTATGTCTATTTCTTTGGCGCCGGCAAGGCCGACGGAAATGAATCGATGAAGAACCTGTTAGGTGGTAAAGGAGCTAACCTGGCCGAAATGGCGGGTCATCCCAAACTCAGATTACCCGTGCCTCCCGGTTTTACCATTTCTACTGATGTGTGTACGTATTATTATGACCATAAACACACGTATCCCGCTATCCTGAAAACGCAGGTGAATACGGCACTGGCGTCTATTGAAAAAATCACCGGTAAAAAATTCGGCGATCCGCAGAATCCGCTCCTCTTATCTGTACGCTCCGGCGCCCGCCGCAGTATGCCGGGTATGATGGATACGGTACTGGATATTGGTTTGAATGATATCACTATTCAGGGTCTGATCAAACAATCGGGCGATGAACGTTTTGCCTATGATGCATACAGAAGACTGGTGATGATGTATGCCGATGTGGTGATGGAAAAAGCCAGTGGCATAGAACCCAAAAACGGCAAAGGCATCCGCAAAGTGCTGGATGAAAAACTGGAAGCCATCAAACACAAACAAGGCTATACTTCTGATACAGAACTGACGGTTCCTGAACTGAAAGAACTGGTGAAAGATTTTAAAGTAACTGTGAAGAAAGTGCTGGGCAAACCATTTCCCGAAGAACCACTGGAGCAATTGTGGGGTGGCATTGGTGGTGTGTTTGGCAGCTGGAACGGTAAACGTGCCATTGAATACCGCCGCATCGAAAAAATTCCTGATGAGTGGGGTACTGCCGTAAATGTGCAGGCCATGGTGTTTGGTAATATGGGAACCGGCAGTGCCACCGGTGTGGCATTTACCCGTAACCCCGGTACCGGCGAAAATAAATTTTATGGCGAGTACCTGGTAAATGCGCAGGGCGAAGATGTGGTGGCCGGTATCAGAACCCCCGCTCCCATCAACGCCTATTCTAAAAACGATCATAGCCGTAACCTGGATACCCTTGAGAAACTGATGCCCAAACTATATAAGGAACTGGATCAGTACCAGCAGCGCCTGGAGAAACACTACAAGGATATGCAGGATATCGAGTTCACCATTGAAAAAGGAAAACTCTATATGCTGCAGTGCCGCGTGGGTAAACGCAATGGCGTAGCCGCCGTTCGTATGGCCACTGAAATGTATGCCTCCAAACTGATCGATATTAAAACAGCGATCATGCGGGTGGCACCCAATCAATTAGTAGAACTGTTGCTGCCCATGCTCGATCCCAAAGTGGAAGCCGTTACCAAACCCATTGCCAAAGGATTGCCAGCCGGTCCGGGTGGTGCCAAGGGCCGTGTGGTATTTTCTTCTGCAGAAGCGGTAGAGTGGGCACATAAAGGTGAGAAAGTGATCCTGGTGCGCGAAGAAACTTCTCCTGAAGATGTGGATGGCATGCACAAATCACAAGCTATTCTAACTACCAAGGGTGGTATGACCTCTCACGCGGCACTCGTGGCCCGTGGCTGGGGTAAATGCTGTATTGTAGGTTGCAACGATATTGAAATTCACAGCGAAACCAAAACCTTTAAAGCGAAAAACGGTGAGATCATTAAAGAAGGTGATGTGATTACCCTGAATGGTACCAAAGGACTGGTATACCAGGGAGATATTCCGCTGGTAGCGATAGACCTCAACAAAAATGTTTCTTACAAAAACCTGATGACGCTGGTTGATAAAACCAAACTGATGGGCGTACGCACCAATGCAGAAACACCAGAGGATGCGGCCCAGGCCATGGCTTTTGGTGCAGAGGGTATCGGGCTGTTCAGAACAGAACACATGTTCTATGGCGAAGGCAGTGAGCAGCCGCTGTTCCTGCTGCGTAAGATGATCATGAGTAAAACAGAACCTGAAAGAAGAAAAGCACTGAATGAACTCTTTGTGTTTGTGAAAAAAGATATCAAAGACACCATGAAAGTGATGAAGGGTAACCCCGTAACCATCCGCCTGCTGGATCCGCCACTGCACGAGTTTGTGCCGCATGATGTAGAGAAACTGCAGCAGCTGAGCAAAGAACTCGGTATCAGTATGAGCGTATTACGCAGAAGGGTACTGGCACTGCATGAGAACAACCCGATGCTGGGTCACCGCGGTGTTCGTTTGGGTGTGAGTTACCCCGAGATCACCGAAATGCAGATCCGCGCCATCCTGGAAGCCACTGCCGAGCTGATCAAATCCGGCAAAAAAGCTTTACCTGAAATTATGGTACCGGTTACCTGTACCGTGAATGAGTTAACGCACCAGAAAGTGATCGTTGACAGGGTATACAAAGAAGTATGTACCAAAATGAAAGTGAAAAGTATTCCATATCTCTATGGCACCATGATCGAAATTCCGAGGGCTGCCTTGCTGGCCGATAAGATGGCGATAGAAGCAGATTTCTTCAGCTTTGGTACCAACGACCTTACCCAGATGAGTTTCGGTTTCAGCCGGGATGATGTGGGTGGATTTTTGCCCAACTATATGGACCAGAAAATTTTACATGACGATCCCTTCCAGACCATTGACCAGGAAGGTGTGGGCGAACTGATCAAAGACGGAACAGAGAGAGGTCGTAAAACCAAGCCCAAATTAAAAGTGGGCATCTGTGGTGAACATGGCGGTGATCCGGAGAGCGTAAAATTCTGCCATCGTATTGGTATGAACTATGTGAGCTGTTCTCCTTTCCGCGTACCCATTGCGCGGTTGGCAGCGGCACAGGCAGCCGTTACGTATGGAAAAGTAAAGGCG
>SCVK01000538.1 GCA_004297075.1 Chitinophagaceae bacterium | reverse complement strand
ATCGCCCGGCCCATCGGCTCGGCGCTGTTCGGGCACTACGGCGACCGCATCGGGCGCAAGCGCACCCTGGTGGCCTCGCTCATGACCATGGGCCTGTCGACCGTGGCCATCGGCCTGTTGCCGAGCTACGCGCAGATCGGCGTGGCCGCGCCACTGCTGCTGTGCCTGTTCCGCATCGGGCAGGGCATCGGCCTGGGCGGCGAATGGGGTGGCGCGGCGCTGGTGGCGACGGAAAACGCACCCAAGGGCAAGCGCGGCCTCTTCGGCAGCTTCCCGCAACTGGGGGCGCCGATCGGTCTGTTTGCGGCCAACGGCGTGTTCTTCGGCATCACCTGGGCCATCGGGCCCGAAGCCATGGTCGAGTGGGGCTGGCGCATTCCCTTCATCCTGTCCTTGGTGCTGGTGATCGTGGGCCTGTACGTGCGCATGACCTTGCACGAAAGCCAGGTGTTCAAGGAGGTCGAGGCATCGGGTCGCCAGCTCAAGGCGCCGGTCAGCGCGGTGTTCACGCGCCACGGCGGCCGCCTGCTGCAGGGCACCCTGATCATGACCACGACCTACGTGCTGTTCTACCTGATGACGGCCTTCGTGCAGGTGTACTCCAAGAGCCCGGCGGTGCTGTCCGAGGCCGGGCATCCGATGGGCCTGGGCATTCCGGCCAACACCTTCACCGGCATCCTGCTGATCGGCGCGGTGGTCTTTGGCATCTTCTGCCTGCTCTCCGGCCACCTGGCCGATCGCCTGGGCCGTCGCCGCTGGCTGATCGGCGTGACGGTCGCCATCATGGCGTTCGGCGCGGTGATGCCGGCGCTGCTGACCCATGGCACGCCGGTGTCGGTGCTGGTCTTCATCGTGCTGGGCATGGTGCTCATGGGCTGCACCTTCGGGCCGATGGCGGCGCTGCTGCCCGAGCTGTTTCCCACCGAGGTGCGCTACTCCGGCGCGTCGATGGCCTACAACCTGGCCTCCATCGTGGGGGCGTCGGTGCCCACCTTGATCGCCATCGACCTGAACAGGAACCACGGCCTGGTCGGCGTGGGCATCTACCTCGCCGCCAACGGCGTGCTCACGCTCGCGGCGCTGATCTCTTCGCGCGAAACCATGTCCATCGACCTGGCGAAGGTCGCCTGAACCCGGCGAGTGTTCAGGGCGCCAGCGGCGCGATGACGATCACGCTGCGGTTGCGGTCTTCGACGATCCACAGGCGGCCTTCGGCGTCGAAGCTGATGCCGGCGGGTGTGCCCAGCGGGCGCACCCCCGCTTGCGCGTGCCAGCCGCTCACCAGGTCTTCGCGTGTGCGGCCGGGGCGGCCGTCTTCGTCGAGCCGCCACGCCACGATGCGGTGACCGCCCGTGCGGTAGCCG
>SCVK01000288.1 GCA_004297075.1 Chitinophagaceae bacterium | reverse complement strand
GTACACTGGTGAATTTCAGTTGGCTGAAGTATCGGTAGACGGCAAAAAGTACAAATGCATTTTGAAAGATCTGCAGTTTGACAAAGTAAGTGATTCCCTGATCCACGTGGATCTGCTGGAACTGGTTGGCGACAAAAAAGTGATTGCTACTTTGCCTATCAAATTCACAGGTGTTTCTGTGGGTGTGAAAGGTGGTGGTAAACTGATCACCAAGATCAAATCTCTGAAAGTAAAGGCCTTGCCTAAAGACCTGAGAGAGAACATCGAAGTGGATATCACTAACCTGGATCTGAATGGTAATATCCGTGTAGAAGATGTAAAAGTGGACGGAATGGAAATTCTGAACTCTCCACGTATTCCTATCGCTTCAGTGGTGTTAACCCGCCAGCTGAAACAGGAAGAAGCTACCGCAGAAAAAGACGCGAAGAAGAAATAATCTTCCCATATCTTTTACAAAAAACCCGGAAAATCTTCCGGGTTTTTTATTGGGTGGCTGGTATCGACACATAAAAACTGCTGCCTTTACCCGGTTCGCTTTTCAGCCAGATCTTCCCTTTGTTTTTTTCGATAAATTCTTTGCAGAGTTTCAACCCCAGCCCGGTTCCCTTTTCATTGGAAGTGCCGGTATTGGATATCATGGTAACAGAGTTGAATACCGATTCCTGTACTTCTGTTGTCATGCCCATGCCATCGTCTGTAATTTCAACAATCACATTATTTTCCTGCTGGTAGGCCCGGATACTGATTTTTCCATCCTGGTAACTGTATTTGATGGCATTGGCCACCAGGTTACGGAAGATCAGCATCAGGTGATCGGGGTCGGCCCAGACTTGCCGCTGCAGCCCTTCTGTATATAGCTGTATATTTTTTCTTTCGATCGATTGTTTCAGAAAGAGGATGGCTTTTTGTCCGATCACTTCTTCCAGTGAAACATACTCCGGAACAGCCTGTATACCCTGAAACTGGCTGATACTCCAGCGTAAAAGATTGTCGAGGGTGCTGTGCAGCTGGTCT
The DNA here is from genome assembly GCA_004297075.1 of Chitinophagaceae bacterium. GTDB lineage: Bacteria > Bacteroidota > Bacteroidia > Chitinophagales > Chitinophagaceae > Sediminibacterium. The sequence goes on along the minus strand of SCVK01000288.1, from coordinate 10,034 downwards.
ACCTGAACAGAGAGTTTATCTGCTATGGGCAGAAACTGTTCCGGTGTGATATAGGCTTTGTTTACCAGCTCCAGTGAACCTTTTAACTGCCCGATAGGAGAACGGAGGTCATGTGCGATGATAGAAAATAATTTCTCTTTGGTATTATTCAGTTCTTCCAGTTCGTGGTTCTTTTCTTCTACCTGTTTCTGATAGGAGAGTTGCTCATTTTTAAAGAAAAGTAGTGCCAGTACCATCGTGGTTACTGCCCAGATCAGGTTGAAGAGAACCCTGCTGAAGGGAACTTCGTCATATACCACCGGGCTGTTCAGGAAAATTTTTATACCGATAAACAGTAAGATGTTGGAAACGGTGAAACTGATAAGTAATGTCCTATCGTTAAAAAAAGTAATAATGATAACCACATTGAGCAACAGGAAATATTCGCCTCCATTCCGGAACAGGATAGCACTGGCAGAAAACAGGATACTTGCCATAAAACTCAGAATAGTTCGTCCGAGAAGAAATTTCCGGTAGCTGTTGATCAGAAGAATGGCAAATCCTCCGGTCATCAGGCAAACATTGATAATGGCCAGGGTAGTTCTCTGTTCGGAAAAATTTTTAATCGCAAAATATATATTGACCGGTATTCCCAGGGCAACTGCGAGGTTGATCAGTTGTGTTTTTTTCTTCTCATAGAAACCGAAGGAGTCCGTGACCCCGATATTGGCTATCCAGTGAAAGAACTGTGTAAGCTGTTTGATCGGGTTTTGCATAAACGGATAGTGGGCTTACTGTAAAATTAAGATAACTGCCCCGAAAATAAACAGGAAAAGGACAACCCCCTCCAAAACAGTTGTGTATACCGGATTGCGCCTATCCGAAATGGCTTTTGTGCATAACGGTTTACCCGCTACTTTTGGGGTATCTATGAATAAGTTCCTCATTGTTGGATTGGGTAATATCGGTGATGAATACCGCCATACACGGCATAATATCGGGTTTGATGTGGTTTCGGCATTTGTGCTCAAACATGGTGGTTTCTTTAAAACAGACAGGTTAGCCGAAGTAGCTGAGGTGAAGTGGAAGGGCAAGACCTTTGTTTGCATCAAACCCACTACTTTCATGAACCTGAGTGGTAAGGCTTTTAAGTACTGGATGGATAAAGAAAAGATCGAGATCGCCGCTACCTTAACGATTGTAGACGATCTGGCCATCTCCCTGCATAAATTACGGTTACGGAGCTCAGGCAGCGATGCGGGGCATAATGGACTCAAAGATATCCAGTTAACCCTCGGCACCGATCAATACCCCAAACTTCGCTTCGGGATCGGCAATGATTTTCCCAAGGGAAGGCAGGTAGAATTTGTGTTGGGAAAATGGACGCCGGCAGAAATGCCGGTTGTGCAACAAAAAATAGATAGGTGTGTTGAAGTAATTGAGTCCTTTGCAGCAATCGGAATCGAAAGAACAATGAACCAGGTAAATAACCTTGTTTTCGGGCAATAAAATGGCTTTGTGAGCGTTTTCGGGAAGGAGAAATATAATATAAGTAGCCTCCGTATCCATGTAATCCGGCTATTTAGTTAGTATTTTAAACTGTTACCTTATGAAAATTTTCTGCGTTGGCCGGAATTATGCCGATCATGCCAAAGAATTAGGAAATGCGGTTCCGGAAGAACCGGTGATCTTTATGAAACCCAAGACTGCGCTGATGCAGTCGAACGCCCCCTTTTATTACCCTGAGTTTACCAATGAACTGCATTACGAAGCAGAAGTAGTGCTGCGGATCTGCAAAAATGGTAAATATATTGATGAAGGTTCTGCCCATAAATATTATGATGCTTTTACCATCGGGATCGATTTTACGGCAAGGGATGTACAGGCAGAACTGAAGAAAAAAGGCCTGCCCTGGGAGAAAGCCAAAGCCTGGGACAATTCAGCCATTATTGGCCGGTGGATCCCTTTTACAGACGAATTGCGGAATGCACCGATCCTGTTTTCACTCCAGAAAAACAAAGAAACCGTACAGAGCGGTACTACCGAAGACCTGATCTTTCCGTTTGACGAGATCGTGTCTCATATCTCCCAGTATTTTTCACTGAATATCGGCGACCTGATTTATACAGGTACTCCGGCGGGTGTGGGCGAATGTGTAACCGATGATGTACTGGAAGGGTTTTATGGTAAAGAGAAAGTATTCGCCCTCGAGATCAAATAATATCTTATTTCTTACCAAGCTATCCGAAGACGAACCGCCAGATGCTGACGCCAGAACTTTTATTACACGCTTATCAACTGATGGTTACGGCCCGCGCCATGGGCGATACCTATGATGCCAACCGGCAAGTGTGTAAATATGTACATTCCACCTCCCGCGGACATGAAGCGATACAGATAGCCACCGGTATGCAGTTACTGCCCTGCGATTGGGTAAGCCCGTATTACCGGGATGACAGTATCCTCTTAAGCATCGGCTTTACCCCCTACGCAATGATGTTGCAGCTGCTGGCCAAAAGAGAAGATCCTTTTTCGGGCGGGCGTTCTTATTACTGCCATCCGAGCAGCCGGGATACTGATAAACCTTCTGTCATACACCAGAGCAGTGCCACCGGTATGCAGGCCATACCCACTACAGGGCTGGCGCAGGGTTTACAATTTTTAGAGAAGATCAATTCGCCGCTTTTCAGGAAGGCCGAAGATGGCAGTTTGCCCGTGGTGGTATGCTCGATGGGGGATGGAAGTGTATCGGAAGGGGAAGTGAGCGAAGCTTTGCAGGTAGCTGTGCTTAAAGAATTACCGATCGTATACCTGGTACAGGATAATGAATGGAGCATCAGCGCTACGGCTGATGAGATCCGTTCGGGTAATGCGTATGATTATGCCGCCGGCTTTAAAGGCCTGAAACGTATGCAGTGCGACGGCAGTGATTTTATCAAGAGCTATGAAACCATGGCACAGGCGGTAACTTATGCCCGCACCGAACGTAAACCCGTATTGGTACATGCAGTGGTGCCTTTACTGGGCCATCATACCAGTGGGGTGCGGAAAGAGTTTTACCGGAGTCGCGAAGACCTGTTAAAACACGGATTATATGATCCGGCGCCTAAACTGCGGATGTTATTGAACGGGGTAGGCTATCCCGAACACGAGATTAACCAGGTAGAATCGGCTGCCCGTGAAAAAGTGCTGCAGGATTTTACCCTGGCACAGCAGGCGGCCGAACCGGATATTTTTTCTGTGGAGCAGCATGTATTTGCTCCCACACCGGTTACAGAAGAAAAGGGTAAACGCGCGCCCAAAAACGGTGAGAAAGTAATGATGGTGGATGCGGCCCTGCATGCGATAGAAGAGATCCTGGAAGACTATCCCGAAGCGGTTTTATATGGACAGGATGTAGGTGCCCGATTGGGTGGGGTGTTCAGAGAAGCGGCTACCCTGGGAGATAAGTTTGGTGCTACACGTGTATTCAATACTGCTATTCAGGAAGCCTATATTGTAGGGTCAACGGTAGGTTTATCGGCCCTGGGTATCAAACCTATTGTAGAAGTGCAGTTTGCCGATTATATCTACCCCGGTTTAAACCAGCTGATCACAGAAGTTTCCAAATCCTGTTACCTTAGTAATGGTAAGTTTCCCGTACAGATGGTTCTGCGGGTGCCAACGGGGGCTTATGGTGGTGGCGGGCCCTATCACAGTGGCAGTATCGAAAGTACACTGTTGAGTGTAAAAGGGATCAAAGTGGTGTATCCTTCCAATGCGGCAGATATGAAGGGGTTGCTGAAAGCAGCTTTTCTCGATCCAAACCCGGTGGTTATGCTGGAACACAAAGGTCTTTACTGGAGCAAAGTGCCCGGTACGGAGGATGCCAAAACCATTGAACCCGACCGGCAATATGTACTGCCTTTGGGCAAAGCCGCCATTGTACAGGAAGCCGACCCCGCCAGACTACGGAAGGGCGAAACGGTTTGTATTATCACTTACGGAATGGGGGTTTACTGGGCCAAAGCCGTAGAAGCCCGGATGCCGGGAAAAATAGAGATCCTTGACCTGCGCACCCTGTTTCCGCTGGATGAGGAAGCCGTGTTTGAAGCCGTGCGCCGGCATGGAAAAGTGTTGGTTTTGAGTGAGGAACAGCAGAATAATTCATTTGCCGAGGCTTTATCGCTCCGGATCTCCAACCAGTGTTATCATTTTCTCGATGCCAAAGTGGAGGTGATGGGGGCCAAAAACCTGCCCGCAGTACCCATTCATACAGCTTTGGAAGCGGCCATGTTACCCACTCCGGACAAATTGATGGAGCGGATCTACAAACTTTTAGCCTACTAAGGGTTTTCATTTTGCCCAAACCTCCTATATTTGCAGCCCGTTAGTGAAAACTTCCGGTGGAAATGACCTGGCGAGGTAGCTCAGTTGGTTAGAGCACAGGATTCATAACCCTGAGGTCACGAGTTCAAATCTCGTTCTCGCTACAAGGCCCATCATTGCTGATGGGCTTTTTACATGAAAATGAGCTGCAGGATATCATATCCGCCTAAGGCGGACACGAGTTCAAATCTCGTTCTCGCTACAGCATGACAAAAAAGCCCCTTTTTTGGGCTTTTTTGTTTATAAGTGGATTGATGGAGTAAATTTGAGTATGGGCAGAAAATTTGTTGATACAACTATTTACGAGAGCAGAAACATGCTGAGGGATGGCAACATAGATTTTGGCTATTGGCATGATAAAACAATTATAGAAAAATTAAAGGCGGCAACCCAAATGACAGCTGTTGCCTTTAATGAACCTTTCTTTGCAACCAAAAAGGTAGACAGAACTATCTTTTCTGTACGAAAACAAAGTCTGTAATGAATATTTTAAATGATGACTTTCGGGATTTTATCCAGTGTTTGAATAAACATCAGGTGGAGTATGTTTTAGTAGGCGGATATGCGGTTATTATTCGTGGATACAGCAGATCTACGGGCGATATGGATATTTGGGTGAATAAAACAGAAGCTAATTATGTAAATCTTTTAGCAGCCATTATGGAGTTCGGACTGCCAGCTGCAGCGGTAATAAAGGAACAATTTTTTTCCAATAAATTTGATGTATTCTCCTTTGGTAAACCACCTTATGCGATAGAAATAATGACAGCAGTAAAAGGGTTGGATTTTATGATTACATACAATTTATCTACCGTAGAACGTATCGACAATGTCATTGATGTAAGAGTAGTTCATCTGAATCAGCTAAGGGAGGCTAAAAAGGCAGCCGGAAGGAATAAAGATATGAATGATCTGGAGAATTTGCCCACTGCTGAGGCTTAACCCTGCTATTGCATTATAAGAACTCTTTTTTTGGATAAAATCGAATACAGGTAACATTTGGATATGGGCAAATTCATTTCTATTACGGCCTTGATCATTCTGTATCATACTATTGCTATTGCACAAATGCCTCCAGCTTCGTTTTCTGAAAATGTTAAAAAGGCAGATTCATTTTTAACCGTTAAGCAATATAAAAATGCAGCTGAGTTTTATAACAAAGCCTTTAGAAACAAAGAAGGGTATTCTATTGATTATTACAGCTTACTTAGTGCCTTTTGCTGGGATAAGGCCGGTTATCCTGATTCGGCTTTAAGGCAACTCTACAGATTAATATACGCACACAATTTTGCAGATTCAGCCAGTTTCCTTTCTTTTTTTAAATCCTCTGGAATAGTAAGGCAGCCCACGTTTATAAAGCTGGTTGATAGATGTGTCAAAAACAAAAAGTGAAAGACCTGCCATACGATTCTGCACTTGCGAGAATACTGGACAGTGTATATCTGGTGGATCAATCAACACGATCTCTCAGTGGGAAACATTCCGCAGTGATTATTTCTTCAGATAGTCAATCCCGCAATTTGAAATTGATTGACTCCCTTTATGCTCAATATGGCTGGTTGGCATATAGTCAGGTAGGTCATAAAGGGGCTATGGCACAATTCCTGGTTATTCAACACAGTGATTTACAGACACAGAAAAAATGGTTGACCAGGGTAACAAAAGCAGTCAATGAATGTCTTCTTCAACCAGAGAATCTTGCTTTATTAACAGATAGAATACTGGTTCAAAGCGGAAAAAAACAATTGTATGGGTCACAATTCAGGGTTGATCCAAAGAAAAAAAATATGTGCCATTTGACATAGAATCCCCCTCTTTAGTAGATAAAAGGAGAGCAAAATTAGGGATGGTTAGCTTAGATCAATATGTACATAGCAATAATAACTGAATTTTCAGCCATACTGCATTGAAATTGAAATATTTACGAAAATGAAGTTTTTTGTATAATGCTATCATTCTTCATGATGCAACGAATCCTATCCACCCTGTGTCAATCCCAAAACAAGTATCATGAAAAATAATTTTTGGGTAGTACTGTTATCATTTTTACTGGCTGCCAGCAGTTGTTCCAAGTCTGAGATCTCAGAAAAAGTATTCCGGGTTAAGATCATTGATGAAATCTGCAGTAATGCCGTTGTTCAGATCCAGGACCCTGCTATGTATCAGTATGGCGTAAATGGGTATGTTAATCCGGATTCCACTTACGATCATGTTTTTACCACCCGTTTTTCCTGCGCCGATATGGCTAAAATGCAAACGCTTACAGCACATAAAAAGGGGTTGGTGATCAAAATCAGATTAATTGAGAAACAGATCAGTGAACCCGCCTGCAGTACCTGTGCGGCTACTGTTCCCGGTGCACCTTCTGCTTTTCAATGGGTGGCATTAACGGAAGACTGGAGTAACTGAATTTCCTGCCAGGAGGCCTGGTTGTTTACAATACAGGCCCATCAAAGATAAACGGGAACCGGCTGCGGGTTCACGGGCTACAAATTACCCGCATAGTGGCGATCTCGTGTCAAATCCCTGATAATGCCCTTTTTTGCCTGCTGCGGATAGGTTGATATCAGGCACTTTGTGTGTTGAATGATAGAATTGGCCTCGAGCTGTATTTGTACCATTACGGCCGGTTTACCCTGAAATAAATGTTCAAATTCTGCCCCAGGGCTAATACGGATACACGATACATGTATCCTGCTACTCAGTTGTCTCTGCTGACGAAAGTCATTGTTTTTCCCTCTCCCGAATAGTAACCTTACAGGACGGAACTATCTGTATACCTCCATCTCTGCATTTTATGCAGAGATGGAGGTATACAGATTTTTTGTAGAAAATGCAGCTATTTTAGTATCTTATTGCTGTATTCAGACTGCCAAGCCTATGTTATTCCGCGGAGTTTTTTGGGCATGCCTTTTTTCTCTTTTCCTTCCACTCAATGGGTTAGCGGAGAAGCAGGAGGTAACGCTCCGTTTAAAATGGTGGCATCAGTTCCAGTTTGCCGGATATTATGCAGCGATCAAGCAGGGGTATTATAAGCAGGAGGGCCTTACCGTAAAACTGATAGAGGGCGATGCAATACATCCCGTTACCGAAGAGGTTTTGATGGGCAGAGCAGATTTTGGTATTACCGGTTCAGACCTCCTTATCGAGTATTCAAAGGGCAAACCGCTGGTGGCAGTAGCTGCCATTTTTCAACACTCCCCGTATGTGATTATGTCGATGCCCGGAAGGGGAATCCGGGTTCCTTCAGATCTGGTTGGTAAATCAATTATGGCATCAGAAAACCAGGGATGGGTGGAACTGAAAGCGATTTTCTTAAAAGAGGGAATTGATCTTTCTCATCTTGCAGTGCTTCAGCATAGCTGGGATAACCAGGATCTGGTGAATGGCAAAGTAGATGCTATGACTGGTTATAGTTCGGTAGAACCCTACCAGATCAAACGGTTGGGTGGTGTATCGCCTGTGCTTATCAAACCAATTAATTATGGTGTTGATTTTTATGGGGATATTCTTTTTTCTTCCCAAACATATGTAAAAAACAACCCTGAAACTGTTGAGAAATTCAGGCGGGCCAGTTGTTTGGGATGGGAATATGCCATGAGCCATAAGGAAGAAATGTGCGACTATATCCTTACCCTGCCAGGTGTGTTGGCCCGAAAGAGAACCAAAGAAGCACTGCTGTTTGAGGCGAAAGAAATGGAGACACTGATTCTGCCTGAATTGGTAGATATGGGACATATGAACGAGGGGAGGTGGAGCCATATTCTTGATATTCACAAAGCATTGGGACTGATGCCGGCTACAACGCAACTGAATGGGTTTATCTATGAAAAAAAACCTGGCCTGTATGAATCGGTAAAAAATATCGGATTTTTTCTATTGGGGATCGTAGCGATTTTGTTTGCCGGCATACTGATGTACGGAATCATGGTTCGAAGGGCAGTAAAAATAAAGACCCGCGAACAACAGAAGGCTATGGAGGCATTGGCAGTGTCGGAAGAACGTTACCGTACATTGGTAGAGCAGGCTTCTGATGGTATTGTGATCTGTGACCCGTCGTTGCGTTTTGTACAGGTAAATTCAGCCGCATTGAAGTTGTTAGGTTATAGTCGTGAAGAGTTATTTGAGTTGCATTTACCCGATGTACTGGTAATAACAGCAACAGATCCTGTATTGCAGGTAAAAGAGTTGCTGGAGAAAAAGTCTTTGCTTACTGCACGTAAAGCCAAAAGAAAAGATGGTAGTACTTTTATTGCGGAGATCACTTCGAGTGTATTATCCAATGGTAATTATATGGGTTTTGTGAGGGACGTGACCCAGCGATGGGAGGCAGATGAAGCTTTGGAAAAGAAAGAAAAACAACTGGCCGCAGAAAGAAACCTGTTGCGTATCCTGGTAGATACACTGCCGGATTATGTGTATGTGAAAGACAGAGAGACCCGGCACCTTCTCAATAATAAAAAAATGGTACAGTTGCTGGGTGCGAACGCAGAAGAAGAGACACTGCATAAAACGCTGGAAGCCTTTTTTCCACCGGATGAGGCTGCGGTTTACCTGAAAGACGACCGCGAAGTGATTACTACCGGAAAAGCCGTTATTGATAAACAGGAGCCATTGTACCTTGCCAATGGAGAATTACGCTGGCTGAATACTACCAAGATCCCGATTATGGAAAATGAGCAGGTGATCGGGGTGGTTGGTATCAGCAGAGATATTACTGATATGGTGCATAATCACCAGGAAAAAGAATTGCTGCTACAGATCAACGCAGTATTCAGTACGGAAGAAACCATAAAAGTATGTCTGACAAAGATGCTTGGGTTGTGTTGCCGGTATTTTAAACAGCAGGCTGGCGAAGTATGGGTAACCGGAATTGATCAGAAACAGTTATTTCTGGAATCCACTTATTTTGCAGATCAATTGATTTCTGATCCGGTAAAACCGCTCATATTCAATAAGGGAGAAGGTTTGCCAGGGATCTGCTGGGAGAAAAGAGAAACAGTTTTTCTGGCAGACCTGCAAAATGATGGGTCCTATATCAGAAAGGAATGGGCGGCTTCTCATGGATTTCAGCGGGCAACAGGGGTACCTGTAATTTTTAAAGATGAGGTAACCGCTGTTTTGATTTTTTATGATACACAGGAACAGCAGCATCTTTCCGCATCTGTGGTTATGGAAGATGCCCTGCTATCGCACCTGGCCGGAGAAATTCAACGTAAGAAAACAGAACATGAACTGAACCGTTTCTTTACCCAATCGCCCGACCTGCTTTGTATTGTAGGTAAAGATGGTTTCTTCAAAAAGGTAAACCCCGCATTTACTCACCTGCTGGGTTTTTCAGAAGCGGAATTAACAAAGAATCCTTATATGCATTTTGTGCATCCTGATGATGCCGCCGAAACTAGTATTTCGCACAAAGATGCTTTTAATGATAAGCTGACCTATGTTTTTGAAAACCGCTATCGGACAAAAACAGGAGAGTGGAAATGGATCTCATGGAGCTCCTCAGAAGTATTTGATGAAAACGGATTACTTTATGGATATGGGAAGGATATTACCGGTAAAAAAGAACTGGAAGAAACACTGGATAAAGTATATCGTTTGTCCAGAATGGGTGTTTGGAGCCTGGACCTGGTAACTAACAAAATATCCTGGTCGTTGATTACACGGGAGATACATGAAACCTC
>SCVK01000287.1 GCA_004297075.1 Chitinophagaceae bacterium | reverse complement strand
CGGCGAAACAAGGCGCTGGATTGCCAAAGACGATACGGGTAAACTGATTGGCCGGATCGCCGCTTTCACCAATACAAAATACATTAACAAGGGAACAGATTTTGCAACAGGCGGCGTAGGTTTTTTCGACAGCATCAACGACCAGTTGGTTGCCAATGCCTTATTTGACACAGCCAAACAATGGCTGCAGGAAAAGGGTATGGAAGCCATGGACGGGCCGATCAATTTTGGCGACCGTGATAAATGGTGGGGATTGATGGTAGACGGTTTTGACAATGAGCCCATGTACGGCATGTCTTTCAACCCACCTTATTACGAAACCCTGTTTCAGCAATACGGCTTTGAGAATTATTATAACCAGTATTATTATTTCATGAATGTGGATGACCCATTGCCGCAACGGTTTCCGGAGCGGCACGCCAAATTCAAATCCAAAGCGGGTTATGAGGCCAAACACGTGAAATTGAGCGAGCTCGATAAATACGCCGGTGATTTTGCCACAGTGTACAATGCTGCCTGGGCCCAACATGGCGAGAACAAAGAGATCACCAAAGAACAAGTGATCAAACTCTTCTCCAAAATGAAACCCATTATGGACGAGCGTACGGTCTGGTTTGCCTATTACAAGGATGAGCCCATTGCCATGTTCATCAATATTCCTGACCTGAACCAATACTTCAAGCACTTTAACGGCAAACTGGGATTTCTGGAAAAATTGCGTTTACTCTGGATGAAAAAAACCGGGTATAATAAACGGTTAACCGGACTGGCATTTGGCGTAGTACCTAAATACCAGGCATTGGGCATTGATAGTTTCATGATCTATGAATGCGCCCTTTTGTTACAGGGCAAAGGCTGGTACACCCAGTACGAAATGGGCTGGGCCGGCGACTGGAACCCGAAAATGATCAATATTTATAAGAGCCTGGGGGGTAGACAGAGCCGCCGCATGGTCACTTTCCGTTATCTTTTCGACAGGAATAAACCCTTTGAAAGGCATCCGGAAATGGACTATCAATAGGTCAGGGATCAGGAAGCTACCTATCAGGTAACCGACTGCCACTAAGGGTGTGCATAAAATAACCGGAAACCGGAAACCGGAAACCGAATTTGCCTCATTATCTTGCAAGCTCACTATGGAGAATAAGTTCATTGTTTCGGCCCGTAAGTACAGACCCCAGAATTTTAATACGGTGGTGGGGCAATCGCATATCACTACCACACTCAAAAATGCCATCCGCAATAACCAGCTGGCACATGCATTTTTGTTCTGCGGTCCCAGGGGCGTGGGTAAAACCACCTGTGCCCGTATCCTGGCCAAAACCATCAACTGTACCAATCCCACTCCCGATGGTGAAGCCTGTAATACCTGTAACAGCTGTGTTTCTTTTGATGCCGGCACATCGCTGAATATTCATGAGCTGGATGCGGCGAGTAATAACTCGGTGGACGATATCCGGACCCTGGTAGAGCAGGTACGGTTTGCGCCCCAGGCCGGAAAATACAAAGTATATATTGTGGATGAGGTACACATGTTAAGTGCCAGTGCCTTCAATGCCTTTCTGAAAACACTGGAAGAACCTCCCTCCTATGCCATTTTTATCCTGGCCACCACAGAAAAACACAAGATCTTGCCTACCATTCTGAGTCGTTGCCAGATCTTCGATTTTAAACGCATCACCAATAGCGATACGGTTGATCACCTGCAGGAAATTGTAGATAAGGAAGAGATTAAGGCAGAAAAAGCCGCTTTGCAGGTAATTGCGCAGAAAAGTGAAGGCTGTATGCGCGATTCGTTGAGTATCCTCGACAAGATTGTCAGTTTTACCAATGGAACCGTTACTTACCAGAATACCCTGGAGCACCTGAATATACTGGACGAGGATTATTATTTCAAAATGCTCGAATCCATGCAGCAGCAGGATATGGCCGCAGCTATGCTCCTGTTCGATGAGATCAACCGGAAAGGATTTGAGGGAGACCTGGTGTTGAACGGTTTTGCCGAATTTATCCGTAACCTGCTGGTATGCAAAGACCCTAAATCAGCGGCTTTACTGGAAGTAGTGGAAGGCATGCGCGAGAAATATGTGGCAGTGGCTTCCCAAACCGGCTTGTCGTACCTCGTAAGTGCACTGAATATTCTGAACGAGTCGGAGATCAATTATAAAATGGCCCGTAACAAAAGGCTGCATGTGGAGTTAACACTGATCAAACTCAATTTCCTCCAGCAGGCCATTGACCTCTCCGTAGAAAACGGACAGGTTGTTAAAAAAAAACGGGTTGATGGTCCGGTAGCTTTCCGGATCCAACCGGTGGCCCCTGTACAATTTAAACCCACAGCCACCGCACCCGCAGCTCCAGAAGCGAAATTATACATAGAACAAAAAACGACGCAGGCAACTGCCCCAACAGCGCAACCAGTTACACCCGTCGCAACTGCTCCGGCACCTGCGGCTAAACCTGTGACACGCAGTATACCCACTTCCGGCGGTCAGAAGAAAAATCTGCTCGAAACCCTGCGTGCCAAATACGGCGACCAATACGCTATTGAAGAGATCAAAGAAGCGGAAGTACTGAACATAGAGAAACTGCGCGAATGCTGGGACCAGTATGCGGCGCAACTGGAGAAACAACAGAAACATTCGTCGGCAGGTACGTTCAAGTCGGCCCGCTTAACAATTGAGAACGATATCCGTTTTACCATTACCGTATCGGCACTTACTTCGCAGAAATTTGTGGAGCAGGAGCGGATGATGCTGATAGACCATCTGCAAACCGCTTTCAATAACAGGGCCATCAGTTTTGATGTATTGGTAGAAGCCAGTGAGAGAGAAGATATTCCCGTTCACATGCGCCTCAACAGCAAGCAGAAATTTGAACATATTGCAGAGCAGTATCCACTGGTGAAAGAGCTGAAAGAGCGGTTGAAACTGGAGATCGATTATTAATCGATCCCCTTTTACAGATAGGTGCAAGGCTTTGCAGATAGATCCTGTAAAATATCTTATCGCTAAAAAATATATCTCATGCCCAAATCTACTTTGAAATACACCAACGGGGAAGTTACGGTTATATGGAAACCCGACACCTGCATTCACAGCCGCATTTGCTGGACGGAATTAAGAGAAGTATTTGATCCGGTGAAGCGTCCATGGGTAAATATGGAAGGTGGTAGTACCGAAAGGATTATTGAGCAGGTGCGGAAATGTCCGAGTGGTGCCTTGAGTTATTTGATGAATGCACAGGAGCCTGATTCGGCAAACAATCCCCAACCCGACATTACGAGTGAAGCCGCTGAGATAGTTAACATAGAAATCCGGCCAAACGGACCGATTCTGATCAATACCGATTGCCATATTACCCATAGCAATGGCGAAACAGAGATCAAAAAAGGAAAAACTTCTCTTTGCCGTTGCGGCGGATCGGCCAACAAACCTTATTGCGACGGATCGCACAGGAGCAATGGATTTCAGGGGTGAATTGTCAATGGTGAGTGGTGAGTTGTCAGTAGGTAGTGTATCTTGCGAAAGCAAATACTGCTCTCCCGACTCCCGACTCCCGACTCCCGACTCCCGACTCCCGACTCCCGACTCCCGACTCCCGACTCCCGACTCCCGACTCACGACTCACGACTCCCGACTCACGACACCTTCTTCGTCCCCGAATACCCATTCTTCAGCAACCACTGCAACACTTTCTCCCGCTGGTCGCCCTGTACAATGGCTTCGCCGTCTTTTACACTGCCGCCGGTGCCACAGAAGTTCTTGAGTTTTTTACCCAGTTCTTCCAGGTCTTCTTCCTGGCCGATAAAACCAGTAACAAGGGTAACAGCTTTACCAGCTCTTTGTTTGGTATCGAGACGGATTCGTAGTTTCTGCTGGTTGGGTGCCAAGGTATCCTGCGCCGCCTGCTCCTCTTCCTCAAAACGGAACGAGGGATCAGTACTGAACACAAAACCTCTTGCATCGGGTTTATTTTTCTTACTCATACAGACTCATTACTTCATTCATCAAATAATTTTCTACTGCGCCACTGAGTGAATATTTGCCCGCAAAGGCGCTAAGGCGCAGTTTTATAGCAATACTGCTTTCAGACTCAGGTCTACGCTTTGCGCCTGGTGTATCAGTCCACCAACACTTACATAATCAACCCCTGTAGCTGCATACGATTCAATCGTATCCAGGTTAATACCACCACTGGCTTCTGTTTCAAAAGCACCGTTGATCAGTTGTAAGGCTTCGGTGATCAATGCGGGTGTGAAATTATCCAGCATGATCCGGAACACTTTCCCTTTTCCCATGGCACAAACGGTTTTTACATCCTCCAGCGTACGTGTTTCTACTTCTATGCGCAGCGGATGTTCCATTCGCTGAGAATAAGCATACGCGGCTTCGATGGCTGGCGCTATGCCGCCACAGTAATCAATATGGTTATCCTTCAACATGATCATATCATACAAACCAAAGCGATGGTTTACACCTCCGCCGATCCGTACCGCTTCTTTTTCGAGTAAACGGAAATTGGGGGTTGTTTTGCGGGTATCGAGCAAACGGGTATGATAGCCTTTCAATTTTTCAGTATACCGATGGGTCAAAGAAGCAATGCCACTCATGCGCTGCATACAGTTCAGCACCAGGCGTTCGCAGGTAAGAATGGTATGTACACTGGCAGCCACCTCAAACGCTTTTTCGCCATTTACTACCGCCTCGCCATCTTTCTTAAAGGCGGTAAATACCATTTCCGGTTCCTGTAGCCGGAAGATCTTTTCCGCCACGGCCATACCGGCCAAAATCGTATCCTGTTTGATTTTCAGTACCGCCTTCCCCTTTTTACCGGCAGGGATGCTGCTGAGGGTAGAATGATCCCCATCGCCCACATCTTCCTGCAAAGCTTCTTTTATGAGATGTGCGAGTTGTTCGTCGAAAGATTTCATGCTGTAAATGTAGGGGGATAAAGAAAAATCCCGCCCGGATTTCCGGAACGGGATTAAAAAAGTTGCCTGAAGCCTTTAACTGATCCGTAAGGTAATGATCTGGCGTTTCCCGTCTTTCAGCTTGAGCATAATGGTAATATTGTGTCCTTTGCCATTATCCAGCAGTTTTCCTGCCAGGTACATGGTGGCGCCAATCTCCCTTTCGGAGGTTTTTTCAAATCCTTTGATGCCGTTTTCTGCAAAAAAAGCCTTCAGTGTCAGGGTGGCCTGGTTTCGGCCTATGTTTTTTACTTCATCTTTATCAAGGAGTTTCATATCCACATAATCATCGAAATGACTTCCCACCTGCCCTGCATCCGCCGCTTTAAACGCATTTACAATAGCATCTACATCGCCCTGAGCGGTAAAAGACATCAAACCCAGTACCAAACCGGAGAATAAGAGTATTTTTTTCATAATGAACTGTTTGTTACACACCCTCTCATTTGCTAAAAACATGCCAAACTATGGCCTGCTGGGTATTGGGATAAAGTTAACATCTATTCATCAATTGTAAATGCAGTAATTTTATCCTATGAGTAAGAAAGTTATATTAGTTATTATGGACGGCTGGGGCCTTGGTAAGGTGAAATCAGCCGATGCTATCCAGAACGCGAATGTTCCGTTCGTGAGTTCGCTGTATGCAAAATATCCCAATACCACCCTGGTTACCTGCGGTGAGGATGTAGGATTGCCAGAAGGGCAGATGGGTAACAGTGAAGTGGGTCACCTGAACCTCGGTGCCGGCAGGATCGTTTACCAGGAATTACAGCGCATTAATGTAGCCATCCGTACGGGCGAATTTGCTGAGAACAGCCAGTTGCTGGCTGCTATCCGTTTTGCCAAAGAGAACCAGAAACCTTTGCACCTGCTGGGACTGGTAAGCGATGGCGGTGTACACTCGCACCTGAAACATATCAAAGCACTGTGTGATGTTTGTAAAAAGGAAGGACTGAGCGAAGTATATATCCATGCTTTCACAGATGGCAGGGATACTGACCCGAAAAGCGGGTTGGGTTTTGTAACCGAACTGCAGCAGCATTTAAATATTTCGGTTGGTAAAATTGCTTCGGTAAGTGGCCGTTATTATGCCATGGACCGCGACAAACGCTGGGAGCGTGTGAAGCTGGCCTATGACTGTCTGGTGAAAGGCGAAGGCCCGAAAGCAACAGATGCACTGGCTGCCATTGAACAGTCTTATGCGGCAGAAGTTACCGACGAGTTCATCAAACCAACGGTGATCGTGGATGAAGCGCAGCAACCATTGGCTTTGATCAGAGATGGCGATGTGGCTATCTGCTTTAATTTCCGCACAGACCGCTGCCGCGAGATCACAGAAGTATTGACACAAAGCGACAATCCGGAATTTGGTATGCAGAAACTACTGCTGCATTATACCACCATGACCATGTACGACCAGAAATTCAAAAACGTACATGTCATTTTCGAAAACGATAACCTGACCAATACACTGGGTGAAGTACTGGCGGCGCATAACAAAAAACAGATCCGGATTGCGGAAACGGAGAAATATCCGCACGTTACATTCTTTTTCAGTGGCGGAAGGGAAGAACCTTTTGTGGGCGAAAGCCGCATCATGGTGCCTTCTCCCAAAGTAGCCACCTATGATCTGCAACCTGAAATGAGTGCAGTAGAGATCACAGACAAACTGATACCGGAAATTGAAAAGGAATCTGCTGATTTCATCTGCCTGAACTATGCCAATACGGATATGGTTGGGCATACCGGCGTATTCAGTGCCGCCATTATTGCAGCCGAAACCGTGGATGCCTGTGTAAAAAGAGTGGTTACTGCCGGACTGGAACATGGCTATACCATTTTCCTCACCGCAGACCATGGCAACGCAGATTACCTGGTGAATGAAGATGGAAGCCCTAATACAGCCCATACCCTGAACCCTGTTCCTTTTTTTGTGATCGATAAAGAATGGAAGGGTGAACTGAAAACCGGAAAACTGGGCGATCTGGCACCCACAATTTTGCAGGTGATGGGATTACCTGTACCAAAGGAAATGACGGGAAATATCTTAATTTAACCATCTAAACCCGCTAATATGAAAATTTTCAAAAAACTGTTGATCGTTTTGCTGGTGGTCTTTGTAGTGGCACAGGCCTTCAGACCTGAAAAAAATAACTCAAACGATACGAGTAAGGATATTTCCAACAGTTATGTAGTTCCGGAGAATGTAAAAACCATTCTGGCCAAAGCCTGTAACGATTGCCATAGCAATAATACCCGTTACCCCTGGTATGCAGAGATACAGCCCGTAGCCTGGTGGATCAATGACCATGTAAAAGACGGAAAAAAACACCTCAACTTTAATGAATTCGACGGCTACCGCATTGCCCGTCAGTATAAAAAACTGGAAGAGTGTATCGAAGAAGTAAAAGATGGCGAAATGCCCCTGGCTTCTTACACCATCATCCACAAAGACGCCAAACTCTCCGACGATGAAAAGCAGATCCTGTTTACCTGGTGCGAGATCGTAAGAGACAGTATCAAAGCCAGGTACCCGGCGGATAGTCTGGTCATTAAGAAAAAGAAATAGATCTAAATAGTCTGGAGTCTGGAGTTAGAAGTCTGGAGTATTTATACTAACTCCTAACTCCAGACTTCTAACTCCAGACTCCCCTCCTTCCCATGCAGATAAAATCAGCCAAATACCTTATTTCTTCCGCTCTCGTAAGCCAGTGTCCCAAACCCGACCGGCCGGAATATGCTTTTATCGGGCGCAGTAATGTGGGTAAATCATCGCTGATCAATATGGTTACCAACCAGAAAAGTCTGGCCAAAACATCGGCCACGCCTGGTAAAACACA
>SCVK01000286.1 GCA_004297075.1 Chitinophagaceae bacterium | reverse complement strand
CTGCCCAACAATATAATTCGTTCTTGTAAAATCATTATTCAGCCGTATTTTTGATATGCAAATGTAGAATCACTAACCCAACAAACCCATTTTGTATGGCTATCAAAATTACAGAAGAGTGTATCAACTGCGGAGCCTGCGAGCCCGAATGTCCCAACAATGCTATTTATGAAGGTGGTGTTGAATGGTCTATCTCTGATGGAACCACTGTAAAAGGCGATTTCACCCTGTTAGACGGAACGGTAGTAAGTACTGACCAGCGTTTTGCGCCGATCAGTGTAGATACCTATTACATCACACCCAACAAATGCACCGAGTGCCAGGGTTTCCACGAAGAACCCCAGTGCGCTGCTGTTTGCCCGGTAGACTGCTGTGTACCTGATGAAATGTATCAGGAAACCGTAGATTCCCTGCTGGCCAAGAAAGGGAAATTACACATCTAATGCACATTCCGATGTGCTAAACTTTAACACCAAAAACTTGCATTTTGCTCGTGACTGGTGTATCTTAGAGTTATTAATCGCAGTATTAATAATTGTTGCTTTTAAACGGCAACAACCAGTAACGGCGGGTGATATTTCCCGTCAACGTGAGGTGAAGAGACAAGGCGTTTCTTCACCTTTTTGTTTTTTAACCTCACCCATTCTATCATTCTATCATCCAATCATTCTCTCATTAATATTCACTCATCCACTCATTCACTCATTCGCTCATTGCTTCCTATATTTGCCCACAAATCAGCAATATGAAAAAACGCATCGCCCTGGTAACCGGCGGATTGAGTGGAGAGGCACAGATCAGTTATAAAAGTGCCATTACAGTTGGGAATAATGTAGACAGGGAGAAGTATGATGTATACCGTATCGACATCAACCCTGAAGGTTGGTGGTACGAACCCGTTAACGGTGAGAAATCGAAAGTGAACCGCGAAGATTTTTCTGTGATGGATAATGGCAGTAAAATCAATTTCGATGCGGTATTACTCTGCATTCACGGTACCCCCGGTGAAGATGGAAAACTGCAGGGGTATTTTGATATGCTGCACCTGCCGTACACCAGCTGTGATGCTGCCACTTCTGCGTTAACTTTCAATAAACGTTACACAGTGGCCGTAGCCGCATTTGGTGGTATCAACGTAGCCAGATCATTACATCTTTTCAAACATACTCCCCTTACCCCTGAAGCTATTCTGGCCCAGTTAACCCTGCCGGTTTTTGTAAAACCCAATAACGGCGGCAGCAGCATTGGTATGAGTAAAGTAAATACGGCCGCAGAACTGGCACCGGCACTGGCGAAAGCGTTTAAGGAAGATGACCAGATCCTGATCGAAGAATTTATCAGCGGCAGGGAGTTTACCATTGGTGTATTCAAGAATAAGGGAGAGATCATGGTATTGCCAATCACCGAGATCGAGACCAACAATGAATTCTTTGATTTTGAAGCCAAGTACCAGGGAAAAAGTAAAGAAACCACACCGGCATTGATCGATGAGGGAATGAAGACCCAACTGGAAGCTGCCGCCAAAAGAGCCTACGAAGTGCTGAACTGCCGTGGGGTAGTGAGGATCGATTTTATTTATCACACAGCCTCCGCCCAACCCTATATGCTGGAAGTGAACACCGTTCCCGGCCAGAGCGAAGCCAGTGTGATACCCCAGCAGGTGAAAGCCATGGGCTGGACACTAAAGGATTTTTATTCAGCAGTGATAGAGCAGGCATTTAGTTAATTTTCAGATTTTGGGCGGAGGAATTTTGGAATTAACTTATCTTCCTCTCTTAATCACTGAATTTCCCAATCCGTAAGTACAAGATGTCGTTCATTCATAAATACATTACTTCCAAACCGCTGTGGGTTAACATCCTCGCTGCACTGGGTATCATCATCATATTGGTGCTGCTGTTTTTTGCTTCCCTTTCGTGGATCACCGGTTTCGGGAAATATGAAAAAGTGCCGGCAGTTACCGGACAGAATGCATTGGCGGCGCAAAAAATTCTCGAAGACCGGGGATTTGATGTGGTGATCCAGGATTCTGTTTATGTAGACACTGTCGCCAAACAATCCGTGATCCGCCAGTCGCCCGAGGCAGATGCCACTGTTAAACATGGCCGCACCATTTATTTAACCATCAACCGAACCATCCCGCCGCAGGTAGAAATGCCGAACCTGGCGGGTTTCTCTGTCAAGAGTGCCGAAATGTACCTGCAGAGTCTGGGATTAAAGATGGGAGAGATCAGCTATAAACCCGATATCGCCCGTAATGCGGTGCTGGAACAGTTACTCAATAATGTGCCCATTAAACCGGGCACCAGGATCCCCATTGGTACCGTCATCAGTTTTGTACTGGGCAGCGGTATGGGTGGAGGCGAAATGGATGTGCCGAATATTGTAGGCATGACATTGGAAGAAGCCAGGAATTATTTAACCACTCTCAGTATCAATATCGGTTCCATTGTAGCCATGGGACCCATCAGGGATTCTGCCAGCGCATTTGTGATCAGGCAGATGCCGGATGTATTAACCGACTCAATCGGCATAGATGGATTACGGATACCCAATAAAATGCGCCAGGGGCAGGTCATGGATCTTTATATCGGACCAACCGCACCAGTCGTTGATACTGTAAGCAACGCACCCAAAAACTGATCATACAACCTTAACATACCCAACATGCAAACCATTACTGTAGAAGAACTGAAAGCAAAATTGGATACTGGCGAATCTATTCACCTGGTAGATGTAAGAGAGCCTCATGAGCATGCCGAATTCAATATCGGTGGACTTTTATTACCTCTGGGTAAAGTACAGACCATGCAGGTAGATGAGATCGAAGACATGAAAGACGATACCGTTTACATCTACTGCCGCAGCGGCAACCGCAGCGGACAGGCCTGCCTCATCCTCGAAACCATGGGCTTTAAAAACCTTGTGAACGTAACCGGCGGTATGCTGGCCTGGCAGGAGCGGATAGGGAAGTAGAATGTCGAATATCGAACAAGGAATTTCGAATATCGAAATGGGAAAAGAATGAAGATATTCGGAACGAAATAAGTAAGCCACTGTAGCATAGATGAGAAACAATCTTGCAACAGTGGCTTTTACTTTATTATTCGATATTCCTTGTTCGATATTCGATATTCATCACATCCGTATATTCACCCCCACCATATAATTCGTTCCCGCCATCGGGTAGTAGCCGTTCTCAGTAGTGAGGCTGTTATTATAGATGTAATTGTAGGTATATCCGTTGGGTTCATATCTTTTGTTGAACAGATTATTTACCTGGCCAATGATGGTCCATTCTTTGAATAACAGTTTTTTAATACTGTAGGATGCGCGGATATTCTGTATGAAATAGGCATCCAGTTTCCGGTTTTCCTGCTGGCTGTTATCCATGTATTGTTTACCCACATATTTGCTGATGAAACTCAACTCGAACGATTGTGCGGGTTGCAGGTTAATGGTGGCACCACCCACCAGGGAAGGGGAGAAAGAGATATTTGTGTTCTTGTGTGCCACTGCATTCTGATCGCCGGTATCCCAGTTGTCAATGTATTCGACAAAGGATGCCACTTTGTTTTTACTGATCGCAAGGTTGGCCGCTACATTGATCCAGGGGGCCAGTACGGCTCCTGCCTGCAACTCAATTCCCAAACGATAACTGTGCGGGATGTTGATGCGTGTATACGATCCCACATCGTTGATCTGTCCGGTT
>SCVK01000285.1 GCA_004297075.1 Chitinophagaceae bacterium | reverse complement strand
CACCCGCTTCCAGTTTGTTGATGATATGCGCGTTCCACTCGGTTTTCACGATAACAACAAAGGCATCCTTGATTACGGGGATGCCTTTGTTAACGGATGTATTACCTTTTGTAGCCATCGGTAGTATCTGTTAGTTTTTTTCTATACTCAAACGATAGATATATTTATCTGCCTGAAATCCTTTTTCTGTTCTGGGGAATTTCTCTTTGATCTCTTTGTAGAGTTCGAGTGCTTCCTTGTTCTTTCCCATGGTTTCCTGTAACAGAGCGGCACGGAAAAGATATTCAGCTGAGTTACTCTCATCCTTATCAAAAGTATGACCGGCTTTTTTATAGTTTTCTACCGCTTCGTCCTTTTTATTCAGCTCTGCATATGCATCACCCAGACAACCATAGGCCATCAGTTGAATCTGCTTGGCTTCTGTGGAGAAGTCTTTCAGGTATTTAACAGCGTTGTTGAAATCGCCCAGTTTCAGGTAACTAACGCCTGCATAGTAATTACACAGGTTGGCCGCTTTGGTACCGCTGAAATTCTTCAATACATATAAAACGCCTTTGCTTTGTCCATCTCCGTTTAATACCAGGTTAGATGAGTCCATCGCAAAATGCTGTTGTGCTTTGAATAAGGCATCAGCCGCTTTTTCTTCTTTGGGTTTCAGGATATATTCATTGTATCCATACCAGCCACCGGCAACCAATACCACGGCAGCTACTATTATCAGAACAGGTTTTTGAAATTTCTGCCAGAATCCCTGCGCTCTTACAAGGGCCTGGTTCGTTTCTTCGTGCTTCTCAGTCATACTGTATTTTTAGATTTGTAGTTGAAAATTGAAATATCCGATGGGTTAGTCCTGCTCAAACACATAGTTCTCATCCAGGTAAACATCTTTCAGCAGTTCGCTGTCATCCGGCCAGGGGCTTTCTTCTGCAAACTTCACACTCTCATCCACTACCAGACCAATCCGGTCGTCAATGGCTTTCAGGTCGGCTTCTGAGGCGAATTTGTTGGTCAGGATGGTTGTTCGAACTTTACTGATCGGATCCTGATCCTTGTACTCATCCACTTCTTCCTTGGAGCGGTATTTCTGCGGATCGGAGATAGAGTGGCCCTTGTAACGGTAGGTCTTTAATTCCAGCAGGGTAGGACCATCGCCCGAGCGGGCTCTTTTTACGGCACGTGATACGCTCTCATGCACAGTTTCAGGCGTCATACCATCCACCATATCAGCCGGCATATCGTAGGCATCGGCCAGTTTATAGATATCCACTACGTTACTGGTACGTTCAATCGAAGTACCCATCGCATAATTATTGTTCTCACAAATAAAGATCACAGGTAATTTCCAGAGCATGGCCAGGTTAAAGGTCTCGTGCAGGATCCCCTGGCGGGCGGCACCATCACCAAAGAAACAAAGTACCACATTCTGGGTTCCTTTGTATTTCTCGGCAAAAGCCAGTCCGGCACCGGTTCCTATCTGGGCACCCACAATACCATGACCACCAAAAAAGCGATGTTCGAGGCTGAAGAAGTGCATGCTGCCTCCCTTACCTTTTGAACAACCGGTAGCTTTACCATACAATTCGGCCATACAGGCGTTGGCCGACATACCTTTTGCCAGCCCCAGACCATGGTCGCGGTAGGCAGTGATAAAGGGATCATCGGCACCTGTGGCGGTCATACAACCCGCTGCAATGGCTTCCTGGCCAACATAGGCGTGGAAGAAACCACGGATCTTGCCGGCCATTTTATACATTTCTTCGGCCTTTAACTCGAACTGACGGATCAACTGCATCAGTTCATACCAATAGAGATAAGTTTCTTTCGAG
>SCVK01000284.1 GCA_004297075.1 Chitinophagaceae bacterium | reverse complement strand
TTTTGAAGAGCTGCCCCTGGGTTGGGTGAAAGTTTTGCCAAACCGGGTCAATAATTATTATCCCGCCGAATGGAGAATATTAAAAGAGTAATTTTGCGGCACTCAATGCGGATGAATATGAAGATATACCCCTTTCTCCTTGCCTGCTTGCTCAGTCTTGTTGCCGGTGCGCAGCAAACATTGGAAGTAAAAGGTAAGTTCCCTGATATCTATGTGTTATATGTGTCTACCGGTACTGAAACCCTGCAGACCGTGAGCAACCAGTTTGGTTTTTCGGTAGCAAAGCTGAGTACGTTTAATGCAGTTAATATTAATCCTGCTGCGGTATTGCCCAGAGGTACGGCTATTAAGATACCACTTGGTTCCAATAATTTACTACAGCAACCCAGCGAAAACAGTGCACCAGTGGTACATGTGATACGAAAGGGCGATAACCTGTACCGCTTAAGTAATCTGTACAACAAAGTACCCATGGCCCGCCTGCGTGAATGGAACAAGCTGAAGAACGATGTAGTGAAAAACGGGCAGGAAGTGATTATCGGGTATATGGTGAATGCAAAACCTGTTGCTGCAACTGCAGATAAAAAGACGGTGATAGCTAAAGAAACGCCGCCACCGGTTACGGTTCCTGCAACAGTTGCGGAAGAAATTTCCCGGAAGGTACCAGAAAAAAAACAGGCAACAGTACTTCCTTTGGTTACAAAAAAAGATACACCCGTTCCTCAACCTATACTGGAAACCGAAAAAGCCAAACCAGCTGAGGAGAAAAAAGCGGTAGCGGCAGAAAAAAAACCGGAGCCAACACAGGATATAACTTATACACCCAGAGAAGGCGATGAAGGCTATTTTGCCGCAGGATATATGGAACATGATAAAGCTGCGGTACAACAGTTCCGCTCGGGAGACGCGGCTACATTCAAAACCATCAGTGGCTGGACAGATCGTAAGTATTATGTGCTGATGAATGAGATCGCCCCAAAAACTATTGTGCGTATTACTGGGCCGGGAAACAAAAGTGTTTGTGCCATGGTACTCGGACCTTTGCAGGAAACCAAAGGCGCTTCGGGTGTGTTATTACGGATCAGTAATTCTGCTGCTTCTGCATTAGGTATTCCGGATCAGAAATTTACCGTTACTGTTACTTATTTTGAATAATGTAAATCGATTATGATGAAAAGATTATTTTCTTTCATACTGCTGTCTGCTTTGCTGGTATCCTGCCAGAGCCAGGCACAGGATGGTTTAACCGCTGCCGAATTTGAAAAACGGATCCAGGCGGGCGAATCTCAATTGCTGGATGTAAGAACAGCTGGTGAGTTTAAATCTGGTCACCTGAAAAATTCCCTGCAGGCAGACTGGCTCAATAGTAAAGAGTTTGCAGAGCGGACCAAATACATGGACAAATCAAAACCGTTACTGGTATACTGTGCATCCGGTGTACGCAGTGCCGCTGCTGCCAAATACCTGCTGTCACAGGGATTTTCCAATGTACAGAACCTGAAAGGCGGATTGACTGCCTGGAAACTGGAAGGAAAAACAGTAGAGCAACCCGCTGGTGCCACACAGATGACACTGGATGCTTACAAAGCATTCACTACTTCTGCGGATGTAGTATTGGTTGATTTTGGTGCCGAATGGTGCCCGCCCTGCAAAAAAATGGAACCTGTGTTGAACCAGCTTCAAAAAGAGCTGGCCGGTCAGTTCAAACTGGTAAAAGTAGATGGTGGGATGGATGTGGATGTAATGAAAGCGCAGCAGGTAGAAAGTTTGCCGGTATTCATCATCTATAAAAACGGGAAGGAAACCTGGCGTAAACAGGGTGTGGTAGAACTGTCTGAATTAAAAGAAAAACTAGCTAAGTAATTATCTTCTCTGTGCACCTCTGCATCTCTGTACCTCTGTGTTGAAAATAACAACATATAAGTATAGAGATTTTTTTGTAAGGATGCATTTATATTAAGTATGATTGTTCTCTTTAGCTTTTAGTGAAACATCCTTCTTGATCATCGAAGCCACTGATAGTGTAAAAATTTCACTAAGAGAAGGACAAGAGAAAAAGAGTAAAAGAGGGATCCCTTTTTTGGGCAAATAACATTACACTTTCGGAAACCCAACCGTGCCTTTGTGTGGGATATCTCTCCACAAGAATTACCATAAAATAATTACGGCAACCGGTACCCGCGGAGAAAGTCTTCTACCAGCATTCTTTTTTTGCCTTCGAGCTGCAGGTCTTTGATGTGGATATATCCATCTGCACAGGCAAACTTGAGAAAAGTTTTACCATCAGAAAGTACTTTGCCTGCGGGCTGTGTATGGGCCACCAATTCTTTTGTGGCGCGGTATATTTTCAGAATTTTTCCATCGAGTGTACTCAATGCTCCCGGGAAAGGGGAGAGGCCACGGATGAGGTTATGAATTTTGGTTGCTTCATCGTTCCAGTTTACCTGGCAGTTTTCGGTAAACAGTTTGGGCGCGTGTTTCAGTATTGACAATTCACCCTTCACCATGGCCGATTGATCAATTTTTTGCAAAGATCCTTCAGCCAGACCTTTCACTGTTTGCACCAGCAGATCAGCACCGATCATTTTCATCCGGTCGTGCACTTCGCCGGTGGTTTCTTCTTCACCGATCGGGAAACTTTTCTGCAACAGAATATCACCCGTATCAATTTCGTGTTTGAGTTTGAAAGTGGTTACACCAGTTTGTCTTTCGCCATTGATCACGGCCCAATGGATAGGCGCGGCACCCCGGTATTGCGGCAACAGGGAGCCGTGCAGGTTAACCGTGCCCAGCGGGGGCATATTCCACACGATTTCAGGTAACATACGGAAGGCCACCACGATCTGCAGATCTGCCTGTAAGGCACGCAGTTCTTCAATGAAAACAGGGTTTTTTAATTTTTCAGGTTGTAACAGGTGCAGTCCTTTTTCGACCGCATATTTTTTTACAGCGCTCTCAGTCATTTTCATCCCTCTGCCGGCAGGTTTGTCGGGTGCGGTAATCACACCCACAATATTACAACCAGCCTGTACCAGTGCATCCAGCGATGCCACGGCAAAATCAGGAGTGCCCATAAATACGATGCGGAGTTCTTGCAGGGTCATGGAGCAAAGATAGTTTTTTGTTTATTGGTTTATTTGTTTACTGGTAAGTAGGCAAAGCCACCGATCGTTTCATCAGCACACTCATTAAACCGTTTGGCAAACGTTTATTGGTTTATTGGTCTATTAGTTTATTGGTATAGGCGAAACGAGGCGCATTAAACGAATAAACTAATAGACCAGTAAACCAGTAAACAAATAGACCAACCTCCTATTCAAAGTCTGTGTACAACAAATACTTCTTCCTGATCTGTTTAAACTGATCCAGTTTGGGTAACCAGCTCTGGCGGATCTGGGCTTCTGTTTTGCCTTCTTTGATCTGTTGCATCAGTTCGTTATTACCGGCCAGGCGGTTAAAGGAACTGAACTGGATATTACCTGCTTTGGGAACGAGGAAGAATTTTTCTTTCTCCGGAAAATTCCGGTAGGCTTCCAGCAGGTATTGCAGTTGTACTTTGTTGTTGATCTTTTGCAGGATGGAAGCATTATCGCCATACAGGTTCCAGCCATAACATAACTGGCCTTTCAGTTTGGGTTCTCTGGCACCGGCACGACTGGCAGGTGTGAATGCGTATAAATTAGTAGGAAGTGAGGGATGTCCGAAAATGACAAAGGGATGATCGGTGCCACGGCCTTCGCTGAGGGCCGTGCCTTCGAAAAGACAGGTGCTGGCATACCAGTATACCGATGCCATATCCGGAATATTGGGCGAGGGGGCAATGGGTAACTGGTACAGGCTTTTATGTGTATAGTTGGCACATTTGATCACCTGGAAATGAAAAGCCGTATCGGCACTGTTTTGGGCGCGTTTGTAATAATCGTGTTTTTCATTGGCTTTGGGGGTGAGCCAGCGTTCACCGGCCAGCATGAAAGCATATTCGCCCATGGTCATGCCGTATACAATGGGGATGGGTTGCATGCCTACAAAACTGCGGAAAGCAGTATCGAGTACAGGGCCATCTACATAAAAACCATTGGGGTTGGGCCGATCCAGGATCATGAGGGGTTTGCTGTTTTCAAAAGCTACTTCCATAAATTCCTGCAGGGAAGAAATATAGGTATAGAAACGGGTACCTACATCCTGGATATCAAATACGAGTACATCCACATCGGCCAGGTCTTCGGCACTGGGTTTTCTTTTTTTGCCGTAGAGGGAGATCACGGGGATGCCTGTGGCGGGATCGGTGTAGTTCTCGATTTTTTCACCGGCATCGGCGGTTCCCCTGAAACCATGTTCGGGACCAAAAGCTTTGGTGACTTTTACACCCAGGGCTAACAAAGTATCTACCAGGTGACGGTTACCCACCGTGGCGGTATGGTTGGCAAAAACGCCCACCCGTTTTCCTTTCAGCAGGGGCACATATACCTGGGTGCGGTAGGCTGCGGGAAGGATGGGTGCTTGTGCAGCCACATTTTGGGAGATAAAAAGGCTGGATAGCAGCCAAATCAGGAATACAGGGGTTATTTTTTTCATATGAGGGGCTTTGCAGGCGCGAAAGTTAACCAAAAAACTTACCGGTTCTTGATTTTGGATTGTACTTTTGGCGCCGGAAATCGGTGATTTTCTTTTCTTGTTGATGCGTATTTTTCAGCTGAAGGGTGCGACGCAACGGATGCTGAGGAAAGATACTAAGCTGGCTCCCACATTATTTACATTCAAAAATGCAACATGCAACAAGTAAAAAAAGGTGATACGAT
>SCVK01000537.1 GCA_004297075.1 Chitinophagaceae bacterium | reverse complement strand
GGAAGCCGTAGCAGCGGTGCCCGAAAGCTACACCGGAAAATTCCTGCAGGAGGCGCTCTCCCGCGAGGTAGTGGCGTCCACGCCGAAGGCGGCCCCGAAGAAGCGTCGGGCTCGTAAGGTCGCTGCGGTCTGACGCGAACACGTCGACGACGAAGCCGCATCCGGATTGCCGGATGCGGCTTCGTCGTCTGTGGGTGGGGTGGGGTGCGCTCGTTCAGTGCACCGGGCCGGTGTACTTCTCACCGGGGCCGAGTCCTGGCTCGTCCGGGTGTGCTGAGGCTTCCCGGAACGCGCGTTGCAACGCCTGGAGGCCGTCGCGAATCGGTCCAGCGTGGGGACCGAGGTACTCGACCGACGCGGTGACCAAGCCGGCGAGTGCGGTGATGACGCGTCGGGCCTCGTCGAGATCGAGGTAGGGGCTCTCCGCGGGATCGGGCTCGGACAGACCCAGCTTCTCGGCCGCGGAACTCATCAGCATCACTGCTGCACGGCTGATGACCTCGACCGCGGGAACCTCGGCGAGTTCCCGGACTTCTTGCTCGATACCGGTGGGGTCGGAGCCTGCGGGATCGGCGGGCGTGGATGAACTGGTCATACCTACGAGAATCCCACGCCGCGGGTGCCGTCGGTCGGATCGGGTGTCGACTCGGCTTCATCGACCGGTGCGATTGTCGGTTTCGGCATTCTGCTGGTAGTCTGACTCGACGACCGTCTTCGGCGTGCGCTCCTCGATGGAGTTCACCGCATGAAGGCAGCAAGTGGAGCCCGACTCCCACCGGTATGTGATCCGAATGGATCGCTTCCGGTCCGGTCGCACGAAGGTCTCCCAATCGGGATTCCACAGTGCTTCCTCCTCGTGAGGAGACTGTACGACGCGCTATGTCGTACGGATCGACCGGTCGACATCGGGCCCTGCTGTCGGTACAGACCGGCTGCAGGGTTTTTTCGTTTTCGGTGTTGGTTCGCCGAGCGTGATGTCGAGGTTCGAGGGCGACGGGCTGTGTAAGTGGCAGGCGGTCGGGTTACACACCA
>SCVK01000283.1 GCA_004297075.1 Chitinophagaceae bacterium | reverse complement strand
TTGGAAGGAGTAAGTGTATCGGTAAAAGGCCAGCAGGCCGGCACCGTAACAGACCAGGCCGGTCAGTACCGCATCCTGGTAGCCAATGGTACTGTTACCCTTTCCTTCTCTTATGTGGGTTATGCCCTACGCCAGGAAGCGGTGAAAGGAAGAAACACGGTGAATGTTTCCCTGACCGCCGAAACCAAAGAATCGGAAGAAGTGGTGGTGATCGGTTACCAGACCATCAAACGAAAGAACCTGCTGGCTTCCGTATCAAGTGTGGGTGCCAAAGACCTGAAAGACATCCCCGTTAACTCTGCCGCAGAAGCCCTGAACGGCCGTTTGGCTGGTGTTACCGCTACTACCGCAGAAGGTTCGCCCGATGCGGATATCCGCGTAAGGATCCGGGGCGGTATGTCTATCACAGGAGATAACTCTCCTTTGTACATTGTAGATGGGGTGCAGGTAGAAAATGGTTTATCAGCGCTCTCTCCCCAGAATATTCAAACCATTGATGTGTTGAAAGATGCGGCCGCTACCGCCATTTATGGTGCCCGTGGTGCCAATGGCGTAGTGGTGATCACTACCAAAAGCGGAAGGCCCGGCAGGTTGACCCTTAGCTATAACGGTTTTATCGGGTTCAAGAAACTCGCTAAAAAACTGGATGTATTGTCGCCCTACGATTATGTTATCTATCAATCTGAAAGATCACGCGGCAGCAGCACAGACAGCACCACATTTACCCGCAACTTCGGTACCACCTGGGATACCTTGAATAACTATAAGAATGTTGCCGCGGTTGACTGGCAGAACGAAGTGGCCGGCCGAACTGGCATTATGCAAACGCACAATGTATCTGCCATGGGTGGCAGCAGAAAACTCACGTATAATTTTGGGTACACCTATAATAACGATAAAGCCATTGTGCTCAACTCCAATTACAAAAGGCATTTGCTGAACCTGAAAACGGATTATCGCATTACAGAAAAGATCAGGCTCGGAGTATCGGCCCGTTATACCCGTACCGATGTGTATGGTGCCGGGATCTCTTCAGAGCAGGGTTCTTCATACAGCCGTTTGCGTAATGCGGTGAAGTACCGTCCCTTTCTTTCTGCCAACCAGGATCTCGAAGATGCCGATCCGCTGGCCGATCCGAATGTGGGTAATGGTCTGAACCTCGTTAACCCGATCTCATTGGCCAATGCAGAATACCGCAGAAAGTCAACCGATGTATTTAATATCACTACCAGCCTTACCTACAATATTACCCGCAACCTGACTTTCAAGTCTACTTTCGGGTATGATTACAGTAACCTGATAGATCGCCAGTTCAGTGATTCCATCACACCTTACTCGGTGATCCAGGGTTCGAGAAAACCCATTGCACAGCTGGATTCGCTGACGAGAAAAACACTGACCAATTCCAATGTATTAACGTATTCGATCAGCAAGTTCAAAGGAAAACATGATTTTGATTTCCTGGTTGGTCAGGAAACCTATGACCTGCGTACAGAACTGCATACGCAGCTGATCAGGTTATATCCTACCTATACTGCACCGGATGATGCTTTTAATAAAACAGGATTGGGGGTTCCCTTTACCGGTTATCCGAAACTGAATAAAACAAGGTATACCAACCTGTCATTCTTCAGCAGGGTGAACTATACCTATATGAACAAATACTATTTCTCTTTCAACGTACGTGCCGATGGTGCTTCCAAATTTGCACCGGGTAAACAGTGGGGTTATTTTCCCTCCGGTTCTGTGGCATGGAGGGTGAAGAACGAGAAGTTCCTCGAAAACGTAAAAGCCATCAGCGATCTGAAGTTCAGGGTGGGTATGGGTACCGTGGGTAATAACCGCATCAACGATTACCTTTTCCTTACCACCTTCCGTAATGATGGTGCTTATTACTATGGACTGAATAACCAGGCCATCACGGCGTACTATTCTTCCGGTCTCGTGAATGAAGGGTTACAGTGGGAGTCGAATGTGAGCCGTAACTACGGTATGGATATCAGTTTCCTGAACGACCGAATCAGCCTGAGTGTTGACTATTACAATAACAATGCAAAGAATCTGCTGCTGAATGTACCGATTGCTTCTACTTACGGTTATTCAACACAATTGCAGAACATAGGCAAAACATCTAACAAAGGTGTAGAGATCCAATTGAATGCGATCGTGATCAAAAAAGCTGATTTCAGCTGGTCGTCTAATTTCAATATGGCTTTCAATACTAACCGGGTAGAAGCTTTGGGGCAGAATCAAAAACAGTTTTACCCTGCCGCCAGCTGGGGAGTATCCGGTCAGCCAACCGATTATATCGTACGTATCGGCGACCCGGTAGGTGCCATGTGGGGACTCGTGAATGACGGATTCTACAAAGTGTCTGATTTTGATTATAACGCAGCTACTTCTGTTTACACGCTGAAAGCCGGTGTGGTAAACAATTCCGGTATCATCGGAACCGTACAGCCAGGTTCTGTTAAGTTCAAAGACCTGGATGGGGATGGTGTGATCAATTTGGATAAAGACCGTACCATCATCGGTAATCCAACACCTAAGTTTACCGGTGGATGGAACAACCAGTTTACCTACAAAAACTGGGATATGAGTTTGTTTGTGAACTTCTCTTACGGCAATGATATTTACAATGCCAACAAGATCGAGTTCACCAACGGGTATACCGCCAACTCCAATATGCTGGCCCTGATGGCTAACCGCTGGAAAGTGGTAACCGAAACCGGGCAAACTGCGCAGTGGGTAAATGGTTCCGGTCAGGCAGTGGGTATTGCCCCTGATCAGTTGGCCGCCTTAAATGCCAATGCCACTATCTGGCAGCCGATCAAAAGTGCCGGTGCGTTTTATCCCAGTTCATGGGCCATTGAAAAAGGATCTTTCCTGCGGGTGAATAACCTCACGATTGGTTATACCCTGCCTGCTGCAACACTCGCTAAAATGAAGATCAACAAACTAAGGTTCTATTTCACCGCCAATAACCTGGCTGTATTTACGAGCTATACAGGATATGATCCGGAAGTGAGCGTGCGTAACAGTCCGCTTACCCCCGGTCTGGATTATTCAGCCTATCCCAAAAGCCGCAGTTTTATTTTCGGCGTAAATGCAACCTTTTAATATAACCCAACTAAATGTTCTGATATGAATACGAAACATTTTTATAAACTGACAATCCTTACCGCAGCAGGTTTTCTGTTGTTGTTTGCCAGTTGTAAGAAATTTCTCGACCAGCAACCCATCACCGATGTAAGTGCCGAAGTGGTATTCAGCGATGTGCCGAGTGCTTACAAAGCATTGGCCGGTGTGTACAGTCGCCTGGTGGGTGATGCGGGTTTCGGCATCCGTTTGAGTTTGTATTATACCGTTGATACAGATGAGATGCAGGGACCTACCGGTAATGCAGATAACGACCGCCGTGATATTGCCCGTTACAGCGCCACACCGGGTAATGCGCAGATCACCAACCCGTTTAACCAGTTATTTACCGGTATTGAGTATGCCAATATCTGTATAGCCAATATTCCTAAGATGGCCATGTATAATAACGGAACCGATCAGCAGAAAAAACAGCTGCAGCGTATGTACGGCGAAGCGTTAACCTTACGTGCCCAGTTCTATTTTGAAGCCATCAAACATTGGGGCGATCTGCCGGCGCATTTCAGCCCGGCTTCTTCACTCGCTTCCGGTAACCCTTTCCCGGCCAGAACAGACCGTGATACTTTGTACAACCGTTTACTGGCAGACCTGAAAACAGCAGCAGACCTGGTGCCCTGGAAAAATGATGTAACCGCCATTGGCGACCAGGTAGATGAGCGGATTACCAAGGGAGCGGTAAAGGGATTACGTGCCCGTATTGCTTTGTTCAGGGGTGGTTTTGCATTGCGCAGCGATGGAACCATGAAACGTGCATCCGATTACCAGGCCTTCTACCAGATAGCAAAAGATGAGTGTAATGATATCATCAATTCGGCACAACATGCTTTGAACCCCAGTTTCAAAAATCTCTGGAAGAACCAGGTAAATGCACATGCCGTTGCCGATCCGCAGGGAGAACTGATGTTCCAGGCAAGTGCCATTGGTGGTGTTGCGGCAGAAGATACCAAGCTGGGTTATTATAACGGACCTACCGTGAATAACCTCGGTAATAAAAGTATCAACGTATTACCTACTTATTTCTATGCATTCGATTCTACCGACCAGCGCAGGGATGTAACCTGTGCCATATACAATGTGGCCGCAGATGGTGCCACTAAAATTGGCCAGGCCATTACGGCTATCTGCGATGGTAAATACAGAAGAGACTGGATCACCAATCCTTCTTATTTGCCTACCAATGCCATCCAGTATTTTGGATTGAAGTGGCAGATTCTCCGTTACGCCGATGTACTGCTCATGTTTGCAGAAGCAGAGAATGAACTGAACGGACCCACTACAGCCGCTTATAACGCCGTTAACCAGGTAAGAAGAAGAGGCTATGGAAAAGCGATCGGCACCGTAGACGCTACTGTTGATCTGCCTGCCGGTTTAAGCAAAACCGCTTTCTTTGATGCTATTGTAAAAGAGCGCTCACTGGAACTGGGTGGAGAAGGCATCCGCAAATTTGACCTGATTCGCTGGAACCTGCTGGCCACCAAAATTGCAGCCACCAAAACAGCGCTGCTGGCCATGTCTACCCTGGCGGCACCTTACAATACTTTACCGGTATCGATGTATTACAGAACGGGTTCTACGTCTGATGATAATACCTATACCGGTGGTTTGTGGGCCAATTCCTTTTATAAAGCGGCACCCGGTTCGGCACCTGCCGGAACTACGCGGGTGGTTTGGTTAAGTGCGGCTATCAATACAACAGCACTTTCGCGTTATGCCACCGGGTTTGTAACAGGAAAATCAGAATTGCTTCCACTGCCACAGCCGGCAAGAGATGCGAACCTGAACCTCTCGCAGAATCCCGGTTATTAAACACAGATGAATGATATAACAAGACCGCCCCGTACGGCGGTCTTGTTTTTTAAAGTATACGAGCAAAACCAATCATATCAGCTGCGACAACGTTTGCGTAGTTATTGTATTCACAGCCCCAAAGAAAGTTTATATTAGTTCTTCAAATCAACCCGTATGAAATACCTGTATCTGTTAGGAATACTCTCTTTGTTTTCGTTTGCAGCCATTGCCCAGTCAAAAGATGAAAAAGCAGTGATGGAAGCTGTAGAAAAACTGCGCCAGGCCATGATCAGCGGCGACAGAACTTCGCTCGAAAATATTACCATGGATAGCCTCAGTTATGGCCATTCAGGCGGTAAGGCAGAGAACAAAACTTCTTTTGTAGAAAACATTGCTTCCGGTAAATCGGATTTTGTAACCATCGAGTTATCGGAACAAACGGTTTCTGTTGTTCATAAAAATGCCATTGTACGTCATACCCTGTTGGCCAATACCAACGATGGTGGTAAACCTGCCGTAGTAAAACTGAAAGTGCTACTGGTATGGGTAAAAGAAGAGGGCAAATGGAAATTACTGGCCAGGCAGGCGGTGAAACTAACGAACTAAGGTTCTGTCGGTAGACTCGCGGATAAATAATTGTGGCGGCAGGATGCGCTGTTCAAATTCCTTCACGGGTCTTTTACTTTCTATCTGGTGTATCAGTAATTCTGTAGAGAGCTGGCCCATTTCAAAAGCCGGCTGGCGAACCACCGACAAAGAGGGTGATAAAAGATCGGTCAGATCCAGGTTGGAAAAACCGATCAGCGCCACATCATCCGGCACGCGGATCTTTCGCTTTTTAAAATACCGGAGACAATTGGTAGTAAGTTTATCAGCAGATGCCATGATGGCGTCTGGTTTTTGCGGCTGTTGCAGCAGGGCCGTTAGTGAATCTTCCACTTCATCATACAACATACCGCCATGCAGGCAATGCTGCACATAGTTTTCGTTGTAGGTAAGTCCGCTGTCTTCCAGCGCCTTCCGGTAACCGCCTAAACGTTCCTTGGTAATAGACAGGTATTCCGATCCGGCAAGGGCCGCAATATGCCGGTAGCCGCATTGCACCAGGTGCATAGTGGCATCGTAAGCACCTTTGAAATTATCAACGATCACTTTATGTGTTTCCATTTCATCCACTACCCGATCAAAGAATACAATGGGGAAACCCCGGTCGTGCAGGTTACGCAGGTGTTCAAGGTCTTTGGTTTCGGAGGATACAGACACCAGCAAGCCATCAATAGAGCGGGAAGCGAGGTATTGTACGTTAAGCACTTCTCTTTCGTAGGATTCATGGCTTTGGGCGATGATCACATTGTAACCCATATCGTAGGCGATGGATTCGATACCGTTGATGGTCTGGGAGAAAAAACTGTTGGCGATCTCGCACACAATGATCCCGATAGAACGGCTCCGTTTCTCTTTCAGGCTTAAAGCAATGGGGTTGGGCCGGTAATTGATCTTCTCGGAATATTCCAGCACTTTCTTTTTGGTTTCCGGACTGATCTCATAACTATCACGCAATGCCCGCGATACGGTAGAAGTGGAAAGTCCCAGTGCTTTGGCAATATCTTTAATGGTAACGGCTTCAAACTTCATAGCAGGCGGTTTAAGGCTTTTTACAGCCGGATACCTTTCGGAACTTTAAAAATACGCTATTTATGGAAGAGCGCCATTACGGCCTTTAGGGAGGCCAAAATGATATGTTTTTTTGAAGGGTGAGTGAGGAGTTGTCGAGGCAGATCAAACCCAGCTCAGGTGGCCTGAGAAGCTTTTCTGTAAGGGATTTATCTATACTTTATACCGGGAACGTTTGCGTAAATAAATAGCTGCTTTCTGCGGGAAACTGCTGAATTACTGAGTAGACTTGTACCAGCTAACGAGCTAAGATTCAGGGGAATGCCATGATAAATATGCTTACCATCCTGTTAAGAAAAAAAATAAAAACTTCCACTGTTCCGCACAGTGCCCTCTATGCGTATAGGGTAATGGCAAGCCACATTATTTCTTCCTTTTTATTGGTATATACAAGCAAGCAACCGCAAGAAGTTATGCAGCGAAAGCTGTGTAACTTACTTGTGCATTTAACTGATCATTTTTATTTTGCTAAACCCAGAACCTGTTGATGAAAAAGATAATTGCCTTTGCCTCTTTGATCGTGTTGATGGCTTTTGGTATGCCAGAAAAAAAGATCCGGATCTTTCTGATTGGTGATTCTACTATGGCTGATAAACCTTTGGCTGAGAATCCGGAGAGGGGTTGGGGGCAACTGTTTCCTGACTTTTTAACAGAAGCGGTACAGGTTAAAAACTATGCCGTTAATGGCAGAAGCACCAAAAGTTTCATCAAAGAAGGGCGCTGGGATTCTGTGATGAAAAATCTGCAGGCCAATGATTATGTGTTGATCCAGTTCGGCCATAACGATCAGAAAAAAGAAGACAGTAACCGTTACGCAGCACCGCAGGGTTTGTACCGGGATAACCTTATCCGATTTATAAAAGAAACCCGGTTAAAAGGCGCCACACCGATCCTCGTTACGCCGGTGATGCGGAGAAAATTTGATGCCAGTGGAAAGTTTGTAGACCAGCACGGAGAATATCCGGATGCCGTAAGAGCTGTAGCCAAAGAAATGAATGTATTACTGATCGACCTGCATAAAAGCAGCGAGGCCCTGATTGAAAAAGAAGGCGTGGAAGGCTCAAAGAAATTATTCTTATGGATCGATCCGAAACATTTTAAAGCGGCTGCTGGCGGAAAAAAAGATGACACGCATTTTTCTGTATATGGTGCTGCTTCGGTTGCATCGTTGGTTTGTGCAGCAATAACAGAAAAGAATTTTCCACTGGCCCAATACCTGAAACCTTCTGCCCATCCGGAAAAGCTCGCGTATGAGTTACCCAAGATCTACCAACCGCATTTCAAAAAAGATACTTTTAATATCCTGGGTTTCGGAGCCATGAATGATGGTGTTACCCTGAATACAAAAGCCATCCAGGCTACCATTGATGCCTGCGAAAAAAATGGAGGAGGTACTGTTTTGATTCCTGCCGGTTTATGGCTTACCGGACCGATCGTATTGAAGAGTAATATAGAATTACACGCCGTAAGAGGAGCACTGGTATCTTTTACAGAAGATAAAACCCAATACCCGCTGGTGGCTTCTTCTTTTGAAGGTGTTGAAGCGGCCCGCTGCCAATCGCCGATCTCAGCTACAGATGCTGAGAATATTGCGATCACCGGCGCGGGTATCTTTAACGGATCGGGTAATGTATGGCGGCCCGTAAAAAAAGGAAAGATCACCGATTCGGAATGGAAGAATTTACAGCGTACCGGTTTTTTATCGGCCGATAAATCCAGCTGGTATCCTTCCGCTTCTGCTTTAAAAGGATCTGTGGCCGGGGACGTGGGTAAACTGAGCTCGGGTAAGAAGCTGTCTGATTTCGAAGAGGTCCGTGATTTCCTGCGTCCTAATTTTCTGCGCATCAGTCAGTGTAAAAACGTATTACTGCAGGGTGTCACTTTTGAGAACTCTCCTGCCTGGACCATGCACCTGGCCGTTAGCCAGCATATCACCATCAAAAACGTAACGGTAAAAAATCCATGGTACGGACAGAATACCGATGCCCTCGACCTGGAATCCTGCGCCAATGTATTGATTGATGGTTGTTCTTTTGATACGGGCGATGATGGGATCTGTATCAAATCCGGTCGCGACGAAGAAGGCCGGAAACGTGGTATACCTACTGAAAATGTGATCGCACAGAATACCACGGTGTATCATTCGCATGGCGGTTTTGTGATCGGCAGTGAAATGAGTGGCGGCGCCCGGAATATTTTTGTATCCAACTGTACGTTTATCGGATCGGATATAGGTCTGCGTTTTAAAACCACCCGCGGCAGGGGGGGTGTGGTAGAAAAAATTTATGCATCCAATATCCGGATGAAAGATATTGCCGGCGAAGCGATACTGTTTGATATGTATTATATGGCCAAAGATCCGGTTCCGCTGGCGGGCGAAAAAGCAGAGATGCCCAAGATCGAAACCCTGCCCGTAAATGAAGGCACCCCGGTTTTCCGTGATTTCTTTTTCAGCGATATTGTATGCAGGGGAGCAGAGAAGGCCATTTTTATCCGCGGTATTCCCGAAATGAATATCCGGAACGTACAGATCAGTAATGCGGTATTGCAATCGCGCAAAGGCATTGAATGTACAGAAGCTACCGGTGTGGTGTTGAAAAATATCCGGCTGGTAACAGCGGAACCATCGCCGTTGGTATATATCCAGAATAGCAACGGTATTTCGATTGATAACCTGATGTATGATTTGCCAACGGATCTGTTGTTCAGTGTAACTGGAGATAGGTCGGCCAATATCAAAGTTAGCCAGACAGATTTTTCCAAAGCCAAAACCAAAACCAGTTTCGGGTTTGGTGCACAACCATCATCCCTGATCATTAAGTAACTGTTATGAAAAAAATCATCCGTTTTAGTTTGGTGCTTGGTTTGCTGGTAACCCTGCTTCCGGCACTACAGGCACAGAACTGGTCTGAGAAAATGGCTAAAACCGTTATGACCATCTGGAAGGATTCTTTGTATACAAACCCTGCCAAACCTGCTAAATGGACCTATGATCAGGGAGTCATTCTGAAAGGAATAGAAGGGCTCTGGTACCAGACAGGTGATGGCAAATATTTTTCCTATATGCAAAAGTGCATGGATTTTTTTGTGAATGAAAAAGGGGAGATCAGAACATACAAGCAGTCCGATTATAATATAGACAATGTTCTTTGCGGAAGGATCCTGCTCACGCTTTACCATGTAACAGGCAAAGAAAAATATTTCAAAGCTGCTCAAACCCTGCGTGAGCAGTTGCGAAACCAACCCCGTACCAAAGAAGGCGGTTTCTGGCACAAGAAGATTTACCCTTACCAGATGTGGCTCGACGGCTTATATATGGCCGAGGCTTTTTACACTGAATATGCAGTTACCTATAACGAGCCCGAAGCGTTAAATGATATTGTGAACCAGTTCCGCTGGATGGAGTTACATGCACGCGATACCAAAACAGGTTTGTTATACCATGGCTGGGATGAAAGCAAAACCCAGCAATGGGCCAACCCCCAAACAGGATTATCGCCGCATTTCTGGGCAAGGGCCATGGCCTGGTACGGCATGGCATTGGTAGATGTGCTGGAGAATTTTCCCGCAGAGCATCCCGGAAGAGATACACTCAGGGCCATCCTGCAACGTTTTGCAGCAGCCATCAAAAAGGTACAGGATCCTGCCACCGGTTTGTGGTACGATATCATTAACCTGCCCAAAGAAAAGGGCAATTACCTCGAAGCTTCGGCCAGTTCCATGTTTGTTTGTGCAATTGCCAAAGCCGTTCGTTTGGGGCATTTGCCAGCTACTTATCTCCCGGTTTCTCAAAAGGGATTTGCCGGTATTCTCAAAGAATTTGTAAAAACAGATGCCAACGGACAAACCAACCTGCATGGCACGGTAAGTGTAAGCGGGCTTGGCGGCAATCCTTACCGCGATGGCAGTTATGCGTATTACATGAGTGAACCGGTAGTAGTGAATGATCCCAAGGGAGTAGGTGCTTTTTTACAGGCAGCCAATGAAATGGCATTGCTGAAAACATTACCCGAAGGGAAAGGGAAAACTGTGTTGCTCGATGATTATTTTAATGCAGAAAAAAAGAAAGACATACTCGGAACGGTAAAACCGTATCACTACAAGTGGTATGAGTTATATAACAATGGCTTCTCTTTGCTCGGTCATATCTTCAGAAGCAAGGGCGTTGCCACACAAACATTAAGTGAAGCACCTACAGCAAAGAACCTGCGCGGTGCAGCTATCTACCTGATCGTAGATGCAGATAATACAGCTGATAATCCTGCTCCTAATTATGTGCAACCAAAAGATGCGGAAGAAGTACATAACTGGGTAAAAGCCGGTGGGGTATTGGTATTGCTGCAT
Source organism: Chitinophagaceae bacterium (assembly GCA_004297075.1). GTDB lineage: Bacteria > Bacteroidota > Bacteroidia > Chitinophagales > Chitinophagaceae > Sediminibacterium. The sequence continues at coordinate 10,872 of SCVK01000283.1, read as the reverse complement.
AATGATAAAGGCAATGCGGAATTTGAGCACTTTAACCTGCTGGCCGAAAAATTCGGGATCCATTTTAATGAAGACAGCCGTAACCGCGTGATCGGAAATGAATACAGTAGTGGTAAGATCGAGATCCCTGCGGGTAACCCGATTCTGCCGGGCGTAAAAAAGATCTACCAGAAAGAGATCAGTAGCATCTCGCTGAAAGCGCCTGCCAAAGCACTATTGACCAAGGAAGACGGAACCATCATTTTTGCGGTTGCCAAAATTGGTAAAGGAACCGTTTTTGCCACCGGCGATCCCTGGTTGTATAATGAATATACTGATGGCAGAAAGCTGCCTGCCGAATATGAAAATTATCCTGCTGCACAGCAACTGGTTTCCTGGCTGATTAAACAGATACCTGGTAAGGAGGTCCGTAAAAAGAAATGAGAACCCATTCATGGCATATTATCCGGTTCGTATGGGTGGTAACCTGTTACGTTTTCTGTAGCAGTTGTATCATGGTGCCCGCTACGGCACAAATACCTGTTAAAGCCATCATCGTGGACCAGGCAGGGAACGGCGATTTTACGAGTATCCAGGACGCGATCAATAGTTTACCTGATAAAGCAACAGCACCGAGGATCATCTTTATCCGCAATGGTCTGTACCAGGAGAAGATCTTTATCGAAAAAGATTTTATTACGCTGGTAGGGGAAGATAAAAACAAGACCCTGTTGCAGATCTCGCTGGCACGTGAGATCTGGCGCTGCGAGAACCCGGATGATTGGGGCGTGGCTACCATTAACCTCAAAGGCAGTGATATCACATTAGAGAACCTTACCATTTCCAATACATTCGGATTAGATCATATTACTGATACCGAAGGTGTACATGTAGATTGCCGTGCAGATAGCCTGAATCCCTTTAAAACGGTTAAACGCGATAGCCACCAGATGGCTTTGCGCAGTTTTGAAACTACCCGGTTGATCGTGCGGAACTGTATTCTGCGTGCCTATGGTGGTGATACCGTGAGTCCATGGAATACCGATAACGGCATGTTCTATTTCAAAGACTGCCTGATGGAAGGTGGTGTGGATTTTTATTGTCCGCGCGGCTGGGCATGGGCGGAGAACTGTGAGTTTGTGGCACATAGCAAAACAGCCGCGATCTGGCATGATGGTTCTGTACACAAAGATTCCAAAACCGTATTGGTGAACTGTTACTTCAGTGGCGATGATGGGTTTAAACTGGGCCGTTATCACCGCGATGCACAGTTTTATATACTCAACGCATCTTTTCCGGAGAATATGGCGGATGCACCCATTTATCTTAATCCATCCAACCCGCAGAACCTGATTCGCTGGGGACATAGGATCTATTTTTATAACGCCCACAGAAAGGGCGGCGATTATGCCTGGCATGCAGATAATCTTTCCACTGCCGAAGGTTCACCCAAACCCGAAGACATTACCATCAGCTGGACATTTGCCGGCAAATGGCAACCAGCCACAGTGCCGGTGAAAATAGATCAGAAATGGCTGATTGCTTCCTCCCCAAAGAAAACACCTGTAGTATCCAACCCTTCGGTTGATGCTATAGCGGAGAATATGTTGTTGTACCAAAGAGCCGTGGGTGGCTGGCCCAAAGCCATTGATGAAGTAAAAGTGAATTACAGCAAACCCTTAAGTGACGCAGAAAAGAAAACATTGCGCAATGATTCAGCACACAAAGATGCCACGATCGATAACAGCGCCACCAGCCGCGAGATCCGTTACCTGGTAAATGCCTACCGCCAAACAAATAATCCTGCTTATCTCGCTGCCGCTGAAAAAGGGATCCGTTATTGTTTGAAAGCGCAGTATGCCAATGGTGGCTGGCCACAGTATTACCCGGATTCTTCTATTTACCGCAGCCAGATTACGTATAATGACGATGCCATGGTGAATGTGCTGAATATTCTGCAGGATATTGTGGAAGGGAAAAATCATTTCGGGCTGGTTCATCCATCATTGATCCCTCTTTGCAGGGAAGCTGTACGAAAAGGGGTTGATTGTATACTCAACACACAGATCCTGGTAAATGGGCAACCCACTGCCTGGTGCGCGCAATACAACCATATTACCCTGCAACCAGAAATGGCGAGGAAATTTGAACTGGTATCTATCAGTGGCAGTGAATCAGTGGGTATTACCCGTTTCCTGATGCGTTTGCCGAATCCCCCTGCTGCGGTGCAAAAAGCCATACAGGCCGCTATCACCTGGTTTGAACAGGTAAAAATTTCAGGATACAAATACGGAGATGTGATTGCGCCGGAACAGCCTAATGGCAGGGACCGCATCATTCAGCCCGATGCTGGCAGTACCATCTGGGCCAGGTTTTATGAGATTGGTACCAACCGCCCTTTTTTCAGTGGGAGGAACAGTGAGAAAAAATATGACCTGAAAGAGATAGAGAACGAAAGAAGAACCGGTTATGCCTGGTATGGGGTGTGGCCGCTAAAATTAATACAGTCAGAATATCCTGCCTGGTTGCAAAAACAGAAGAAGGTATAAGTGATGAATACATTGTCGAAAAAAATAGTAGAGCAGCTTCCGGCAGAAAATCTTTCTGTGCCGCCGGTTACTGTATTTGATTTGCCTGAGCGGGTGCTGCAGTTTGGTACGGGTGTGTTGCTGCGCGGACTGCCGGATCATTTTATTGACCAGGCCAATAAACAGGGCATCTTTAATGGAAGGGTGCTCGTGGTAAAATCTACCACCACCGGTGGCACGGATGCTTTTGCCAGGCAGGATGGGTTATACACCATTCTCGAAAAAGGAGTGGTGAATGGAGAAGTGCAGGAGCATACTTATATCAATGCGTCTATCAGCCGTGTAGTATCTGCGGCGGAGCAGTGGCCGGAAATACTGGCCGCAGCTGCCAACCCCGATTTACAACTCATCATTTCCAATACCACAGAAGTAGGCATTGTATGGGATGAGGCGGATGTTACAGCTGTTGTACCGGTATCTTTTCCCGGAAGGGTACTGGCTTTTCTCGAAGAAAGATATCGCGTAAGCAACGGTTCAACAGAAGCGGGTATGGTAATTGTTCCCACAGAATTGATCGTAGATAACGGAACCAGGCTAAGAGAAATAGTGCTGGCACTGGCCGTAAAGAAACAATTATCATCGGCATTCATCGATTGGCTGACCCAGGCAAATGAGTTCTGTAATTCACTGGTAGATTGTATTGTGCCGGGTAAATTGGCCGCCGCCGGGCAGGCAAAAGCAGAAGAACAACTGCATTACCGGGATGAACTGATGATCATGTCGGAACCCTACCGTTTCTGGGCCATCGAAACCAGCAGGCAGCGCACCAGAGAGATCCTTTCTTTTAATACCTGTAACGAAGGAGTGGTGCTGGCAGCCGATATCAACAAGTTCCGCGAACTGAAACTGCGTTTGCTGAATGCCACACATACCCTTTGCTGCGGACTGGCCCATTTATCCGGATTCGCTACCGTAAAAGCCGCCATGCAGGACCCATTGTTCGAGTCTTTTATCTCTACGCTGGTATTCAAAGAAATTGTTCCGCTGGTTATAGGCGAAACGATCTCCGGTGAAGAAGCTGTAGCCTTTGGCAAACAGGTATTGGACCGGTTCCGTAACCCCCATATCGAACATCCCTGGTTAAATATTACCGCGCAGTATACTTCTAAAATGCAGATGCGGGTAGTGCCACTGGTGAAAAAACATTTTGCAGTCAGTACAGAAGTGCCGGTTTGCATGGCTACGGGTTTTGCCTGTTTTCTGTTATTTATGCGGTCGGATCAGAAAGAAAAGAATCAGTTTTATGGGAACTGTCTTGGAAAAACCTATCCGATCCAGGATGATAAAGCCGACCTGATGCACCAGCAATGGCAATCAGGTGATCTCCGTATGGTTGCGCAGAATAGTTTACAAAACACGGACATTTTTGGGCAGGATCTTTCTGCTTACCCCGCATTTACAGAAGCCGTTCTGAAAATAGTAGAATTATTGGTAGCTGAAGGACCGGAGAAAACAGTTAGTTCTATCTTAGCAAAAAAAGCATTGACATGAGTCAAAAACAACGCATACTGCAGGTAAACCCAGGCGATAATGTGCTGGTGGCATTAACGGATCTTTCCAAAGGTGAAGAGTTATTGTTTAATGGTGTTACTTATGTGCTTACGGAAGATATCGCTGCCAAGCATAAATTCTTTATGCAGGATCTGCAACCCGGCGATGCGATCATTATGTACGGTGTACTGGTAGGTAAGGCACAGGTAGCGGTTGCCAGGGGAAGCCGCATGAGTACCGAAAATACCAAACACGCAGCAGAACCTTATGCGTACAGACCCAGTCATTACCAATGGCAGGCACCGGATACCTCCCGCTTTGTGGGTCGCACGTTCAACGGCTACCATCGTTCAGACGGCAGGGTAGGTACAGCCAATTACTGGTTATTCATCCCTACGGTATTCTGCGAAAACCGTAACCTGGATGTGATCAAAGAAGCATTACATACACAGCTGGGTTATGCCGTAACGGATAAATACAAACAGAAAACGCAGTTACTGGTAGAATTATATAAAAGCGGTGCCGATATTCATAGTGCTGATCTGACCATCCGCGAATCGATGGTGCATACACAACGCGTGTTCAAGAATGTGGATGGCATCAAATTCCTGAACCACCAGGGCGGTTGTGGCGGTACGCGCCAGGATGCAGCTGTACTGAGCAAACTACTGGCCGCCTATGCCGATCATCCCAATGTGGCCGGGGTAACTATTCTGAGCCTCGGTTGTCAGCATATGCAGACACAGGAACTGCTGGATGATATCAAAAAAAGAAATCCGCATTTTGACAAACCACTGCACATATTTGAACAGCAGCAATCGCAGAGCGAGGACCAGCTGGTAACAGAAGCCATCCGTACCACTTTTGAAGGCCTTGTGCAGATCAATAAACTGGAAAGAAAACCTGCCACACTCGATAAATTATGCATCGGTGTAAAATGCGGTGGCAGTGATGGGTTCAGCGGGATCTCAGCTAATCCTGCTGTAGGTTATTGCTCTGATCTCCTGGTGGGTTTGGGAGGAAAAATCCTTCTGGCAGAATTTCCGGAATTATGCGGGGCAGAGCAACAACTGATAGACCGTACCAAAGAAGAAGCGGTTGCCAGAAAATTCATCCACCTGATGCAAACCTATAGCGATGCGGCAGAAAGAGCGGGTTCCGGTTTTGATATGAACCCATCGCCCGGTAATATCAAAGACGGTTTGATCACCGACGCTATTAAAAGTAATGGTGCCGCTAAAAAAGGAGGAGAGTCGCCGGTAGTAGATGTGCTGGATTATACAGAACCCGCTACCAAACCGGGTCTTAGCCTGGTATGTACACCCGGTAACGATGTAGAAGCCACTACCGGAAAAGCGGCCAGTGGTGCTACGCTGATCCTGTTCACTACGGGTTTGGGTACACCTACGGGTAATCCGGTTTGTCCAACCATTAAAGTAGCCACCAATTCGGCATTGACCAAACGGATGGGTGATATCATTGATATCAATACCGGTCCCATTATTGAAGGTGAAAAAACCATACAACAAATGGGCGAAGAGATATTGGAATATTGTATCCGTGCCGCCAGCGGAGAAATTACGCCGAAAGCAGTTTTACTGAACCAGGATGATTTTATTCCGTGGAAGAGGGGGGTGAGTTTGTGAGTCTGGAGTCTGGAGTCTGGAGTCGGGAGTCGGGAGTCGGGAGTCGGGAGTCGGGAGTCGGGAGTCGGGAGTCGGGAGTGAATTATTTGAAGTGCAAAGATCGTGGGGAATGATCAACGAATTAATGTATAAGCATGAAACAATTTTTAGACGAGGATTTTTTATTAAGTAACCGTACGGCGCAGGAACTGTACCATGGCTATGCGGCGGACATGCCGATCATTGACTACCATTGTCATTTATCGCCGCAACTGATCGCCAATGATCACCAGTTCAGGAACCTGTCGGAAGTATGGTTATCGGGCGACCATTACAAATGGCGGGCCATGCGTACCAATGGCATTGAGGAAAGTTTTTGTACGGGAGATAAAACGGATTGGCAGAAATTTGAACAGTGGGCAGCCACTGTTCCCTATACCTTACGTAATCCATTGTATCACTGGACACATCTGGAGCTGCAGCGCTATTTTGGGGTACAGGATATACTGGATCCACGCAGTGCCCAGAAAATTTATGACACCTGTACGGGCCTGCTGCAAACCAAAGACTATTCGGTACAAAACCTGCTGCGTAAAATGAACGTGGCACTGGTATGTACCACCGATGATCCGGTAGATTCGCTGGAGCATCACCTGCAATTAAAGAAGGATGGATTTGAGATCCCGATCCTGCCCGCTTTCCGTCCCGACCAAGCTATGAATGTGAGCAGTGCCGTTAATTTCAATCATTATATCAAGAAACTGGAAGCCATTACAGGCATTGCTGTTTCTACTTTTGATGATTTTCTGTATGCACTACAGAACCGGCATGATTTCTTTGCATCGGTGGGTTGCAAAGTATCTGATCATGGACTGGAAGAAATATATGCAGATGATTTTACAGGTTCGGAGATTGATACGCTGTTTGCGAAAATACATGCTGGTAAAGAACTGAATGAAACCGAACAACGCAAATTCCGTTCGGCTATGCTGATCCATTTTGCGGAGTGGGACTGGGAAAAAGGTTGGGTACAACAATTTCACCTCGGTGCCTTGCGTAACAATAATGCGCGCAGGCTGCAGCAGCTGGGTCCGGATACGGGCTGGGATTCCATCGGCGATTTTTCGCAGGCAAAGAACCTGTCCATTTTCCTGAATAAACTGGACAGTGATAATAAACTGGCCAAAACCATTATCTATAACCTGAATCCGGCAGACAATGAAGTGATGGCCACCATGATCGGTAATTACAACGACGGATCGGTGGCGGGTAAGATCCAGTTTGGTTCTGCCTGGTGGTTCCTTGACCAGAAAGACGGTATGGTGAAACAGCTGAATGCCTTATCCAATATGGGCCTGCTGAGCAAGTTTGTAGGTATGCTGACCGATTCGAGAAGTTTTTTGTCTTTTCCACGCCATGAATATTTCCGCCGTATTCTCTGCAACCTGTTCGGGGAAGAGATCGAAAACGGTGAATTACCGAATGATGTGGAATGGGTAGGTAAAGTGGTAAAAGACATCTGTTATTATAATGCCCGTTCTTATTTCGGCTGGCAATCCATCCTGCCGGATGGTAAATAAAGCAGCGTGCAAACGTTTTCGTAGTTTCCGGCGATTAGTTGCCGGAGAAATGCCAGTTTTGCAGTGTAACGAACCTGATAAGTCTTATTAATTGAACTCTTCTATGGCCGCACCCTTATTTGATCTCAGTGGAAAAACAGCCCTGGTAACAGGCTGTAACAAAGGCATCGGTAAAGCCATGGCCCTGGGCCTGGCAGAAGCGGGGGCAGATATCATTGGTGTGTCGGGTTCGCTGGCGCCGGGTAGTGATATTGAAAAAGAAGTGACTTCATTAGGCAGGTCATTCACATCCTATGCCGCCAATCTTTCTGACAGGGAAGCATTATATGCGTTCATTCAACAACTGCAGGCCGAAAATCCGGTGATCGATATCCTCGTGAACAATGCCGGCACCATCATGCGCAAGCCTGCTGCCGAACACCCGGATGAATATTGGGATACCGTGTTGGCGCTTAACCTCGACACTCCTTTTATACTCGCGAGGGAGATCGGGAAAAAGATGATAGAAAGAGGTGCCGGAAAAATTATTTTTACCTGTTCGCTGTTAAGTTTTCAGGGTGGTATTAATGTACCCGGTTATGCCGCCAGCAAAGGTGCATTGAGCAGCCTGGTAAAAGCATTGGCCAACGAATGGGCATCGAAAGGTGTAACAGTAAACGGGATCGCCCCGGGTTATATCGCTACCGATAATACCGAAGCCTTGCGCAACGATCCGGAGAGAAGTGCTTCCATCCTCTCACGTATACCCGCCGCACGCTGGGGACAACCCGAAGATTTCAAAGGCCCCACCGTATTTCTCGCATCTGATGCTTCGTCGTATGTGAACGGAACCATTTTGGTGGTAGATGGGGGGTGGATGGGTAGGTAGATGATGGGTAAATAGGTAGATAGAGGGTGTAGTTGTTTATTTGTTTACTGGTTTATTGGTTTATTGGTTTATTGGTGGGCCGTTCATAGACATTTACCCAAATCGGTCAGTAAACTAATAAACGGCTAAACAAATAAACCAGTAAACCAGTAAACAAATAAACCAGTAAACCAGTAAACCAGTAAACCAGTAAACGAGTAAACCAGTAAACCAGTAAACGAGTAAACGAGTAAACCAGTAAACGAGTAAACCAATAAACCAACACCCATGCAGATCAGGTTTCAATCCAGTCCCAAAGAAGTAAGCGGTATGACCACGGCAGAATTGCGGGAAAATTTTTTAGTGCCGGAACTCATGAAAGCCGATACCCTTACCCTGGTATATTCTCATTACGACCGTGTAATTATTGGTGGGGTGCAACCATTGCAGCAATCTGTGCCTTTACACAATGAGGCTGAATTAAGGGCGGATTATTTCCTGGAAAGAAGAGAACTGGGTATTATTAATGTTGGTGGCGCAGGTGTGGTTACAGCTGATGGTGTAAAGTATGAGCTGGATAAACTGGATACCGTTTACCTCGGTAAAGGAACCAGGGAAGTTAGTTTTGCAAGCGTTTCGGCTGTGAACCCGGCCAACTTTTTCCTGATGTCTACTACGGCGCATCACAGTTATCACAACCGGAAGATGACCAAAGAAGAAGCCGCTCCCGTTAACCTGGGCGAAAAAGCAACGGCCAATGAAAGAACTATCTATAAATATATTCACCAGGACGGGATACAGAGTTGCCAGCTCGTAATGGGATTAACGGTTTTGAAAGAGGGCAGTGTATGGAACTCCGTTCCGCCACATACCCATACCCGCCGTATGGAAGTGTATTTTTATTTTGATGTGCCTGCACAACACCGCATTTTTCATTTGATGGGTGAGCCTACAGAAACCCGTCATATCGTAATGGCTAACCATGAAGCAGTGATCTCTCCCCCCTGGTCTGTACACTGCGGACCCGGTACTACCAACTATGGTTTTATCTGGGCCATGGCAGGAGAGAATTATACTTTTACCGATATGGACCCGGTGGCCATTGCTGATATGAAATAAGCCATGTTTATAAAACTAAAAAACCGCATCCATCGGAGATGCGGTTTATACTCACAACAAAAAACAGTTATATTTTTACTTTGATTACCAGTTTTTTGATTGGTCCCTCCCCAATCATCGGCGCATGTACATCTTCCGGATAAAAAATGGCGAACTGGTTATCCGTCATGCCAAAGAACATATCCGGTGCATCATCATAAAACAACACATCTTTTTCTGCATTGTATTCTCCCCGGGGAGCCACACAGGTGTTGCGCGGTTTCCAGCCCAGGGTTTCTTTACCCCTGATACAAACCTGGATATCGATATGCGCATTGTGGCACTCAAACTTGGCGGTAGACTCTTCCGCCTTCACCCCATTTTTATCTGATACAATCCCCCGCAGGTTCTCGCCATCAATATCAAATTTACCTACTTCCAGCGAAGCCAGGTCTACAGAACTGATATACGCAAAGGCTTTCGCAAACAAAGGATTCAATCCTGCATACTTACCCGCATTCGACAAACTATCTAAAATCATACTTAATTCATTTTCAAATTTTCAAATTCTCCCATTTTCAAATTACCGTTGCACCCTTCCTGATCCATCTCCCTTCATCAATTCCTTTACTTCAGTTAAAGTAGCATGGTTCAGATCTCCCGGAATGGTGTGTTTAAGGGCAGAAGCTGCTACCCCGAATTCTGCTGCTTCGGGCATGGGCATACCGCTTACCAGTCCGTAAATAAATCCGCTGGCAAAGGAATCGCCACTGCCCACGCGGTCTACAATACGTACTTCATATTGTTTGGTATGATAGAATTCGGTTCCATCGTACACCAATGCACTCCAGCCGTTATCAGAAGCACTATGGCTTTCGCGTAAGGTAGAGGCAATGTATTTGAATCCGAATTTCTCTTTCATTTGTCTGAACACGCTTTTGTAACCATCCAGGTTCAGCTCGCCCTTGGTTACATCGGTACCTTCTGCTTTGAAGCCGAGGGTAGTATCAGCGTCTTCTTCATTGCCGATACATACATCCACATATTGGCAGAGACGTGTCATCACTTCCCTTGCTTTTTCCTTGCTCCATAATTTTTTACGGTAGTTCAGGTCAATACTGGTGGTAATGCCTTTGGCTTTGGCGGCTTTCAGGGCCGCTTCGGTTAAGGCCGCAGCTTTATCGCTGAGGGCAGGTGTGATACCGGTGGTATGAAACCAGCTGGCACCGTCCAGTATCTTATCAAAATCAAATTCGCTGATCTCCACATCGGCAATAGAAGCACCGGCACGATCGTAGATCACTTGCGAGGCGCGCATAGAAGCACCTGTTTCGAGAAAATAGATGCCCAGACGTTTTCCACCACGGGCAATGAACTGTGTATCCACACCATACCGGCGGATATGGTTAATTGCCGCCTGTCCCAATGCATTATCAGGCACTTTGGTTACAAATGTGCCGTCCAGTCCGTAATTAGAGAGGGCAACAGCCACATTGGCTTCACCACCGCCATAGGTTACATCAAAACTATCGCTCTGCACAAATCTTTCAAATCCGGGTGTGGAGAGGCGCATCATGATCTCTCCGAGGGTAACTACTTTTTTTGCCATGATCAAACGTATTTTTAAATTAGGATGGGTTACGGGAAATTATTAATTAACTTGA
>SCVK01000282.1 GCA_004297075.1 Chitinophagaceae bacterium | reverse complement strand
TTTGTTACCTAGGTTCAGGTGTTTATAGGCTTCGTCAATGGCAAACTGAGAAATGCCGGTAATATAATCGGCCCTGTCTATCCGCTCCTGGGTTTGGGCCAGCAAACGTTTGTTTCGTTTTACATTACCCGCATCTTCGATGAGGTAACTGAAATCATACAAAGTGTACAATACTTTGGTACGGCGGTTAAACGGCCGGTACCAGGATAACTGGGTGGTTACATGCCAGAGATCATATTTACCGGTGCCGAAACGATAAAACTTGTCAATGGAGCGATGCTCGGTGTATTTTGCATCAGGCCCAAAAATGCCAAAATCCTTTTTGGGCAGGTAGTATTCCAGCTCCAGATCGGTTACGGGAATCTTGGCCAGGGCCTTTCCGAGGTTAATACACACGCTGTACAAACCGTTAAACGGGTTATACTTTAAACGGTGCATATCTACCAGGACTTTCTTCATGAAACGTCAGATTACCGGCAAAAATAAGCTTCCGGTCACGGAAATCGAGCGCTTATGTAAAGGATACTGGAAACTTTGTCAGTTTTCGGAAAAATGTACGGAAATTGACAGGTATTCGCTTTCCCAAAAACAACCGACTTACATGAAAATACTCTTGTTCTATCTCCGACCCTATAAATGGCTGATCGGGCTGGCCTTATTACTGGCCGCCATTAACCAGTCGTTCTCCATGCTTGACCCTTACTTTTTTGGTAAACTGATTGACCAGTATGCCACACATCCTTTTGAGGTAGGTTATTTTAATGAGCAGAAAAAGTTCATTGTAACAGCTACCCGAACCGAATCGCAGTTTATCTGGGGGGTGGTCGGATTTCTTGGCATCCTGATCAGCGTAGCCATGGTATCCCGGATCGCCAAAGCCTTCCAGGATTATTTCAGTAATGTGATTGTACAGAAATTCGGTGCCAAGATATTTACCGATGGATTGAAACATTCCATGCAGTTACCTTACCAGGAATTTGAAGACCAGCGAAGCGGCGAAACCCTGTCCATCCTTACCAAAGTGAGAACCGATACGGAGAAATTCATCATCTCTTTTATCAATGTACTGTTCAGTATTCTCGTTGGAATCGTTTTCATTTCTGTGTATTCATTCAGACTGCATTGGTCCATCATGCCCATTTATGTGGTAGGCATTGTTTTCCTCTCGCTGCTCACCAGTTTCCTCAGTAAAAAGATCAAAGTGATCCAGAAAACGATTGTGAAGGAAACTACCACGCTGGCGGGTAGCACAACGGAAAGTTTGCGGAATATTGAACTGGTAAAAAGCCTGGGGCTCACCGACCAGGAGATCAACCGTTTGAATAAAAATACCTACAAGATCCTAGGGCTGGAACTCAGAAAAGTAAAAAGCATCCGTACCCTGAGTTTTATACAGGGTACTTTTGTGAATTTTTTACGGCAGGTGATCATGTTTACCTTATTGTGGCTCGTATTTAAGGGCGAGTTAACAGCGGGAGAAGTCATGACCCTTACTTTCTATTCCTTCTTCATATTCGGACCTTTGCAGGAGATCGGCAATATCATTCTTTCCTATCGCGAAGCGGAAGCCTCACTCAATAATTTCCATAACCTGATGCAGAAACCCTCAGAGCCCCGGCCGGTATACCCGGAACACCTGGGAGATATCAGGCATTTGTCTTTCCAGAATATCTCTTTCAAACACCAAACGGCCCAGTACAAAGCATTGGATGATATCAGTTTTGATGTGGAGAGAGGACAAAGTATCGCTTTTGTAGGACCCAGCGGGGCCGGCAAGAGTACCTTGATGAAACTGCTGGTGGGATTGTATCATACACAGGAGGGAAGCATCCTGTACAACGGTATCGACAGTAAAAAAATATTGTTTGATGAACTGCGGAACCAGATCGGTTTTGTAACACAGGATACCCAGCTGTTTGCCGGTACCATCCGCGAAAACCTGACTTTCGTATACCCGGATGCTACAGAAGCCGATGTGCTGGAAGCATTGCACAAGGCCAGTTGTGATAATCTTCTGGCAAGAGCAGAACATGGATTGGATACGATGATTGGCGAGGGCGGATTGAAACTGAGTGGCGGGGAGAAACAACGTTTATCCATTGCCCGTGCGCTGTTGCGGCATCCACACCTGCTGATTTTTGATGAAGCCACTTCTGCGCTGGATAGTATTACGGAAGAAGAGATTACCAATACCATCCGCCGGATCTCCAACGAAAAAGAACAGATCACCGTCATGATCGCACAT
>SCVK01000281.1 GCA_004297075.1 Chitinophagaceae bacterium | reverse complement strand
ACCTGCCAGGTATCATTAACCATTCACGGCTTTCGGGTGAAAAGCATGGAATGTAAAAGGCCTGCTGCAGCGGCCGTTTATATTTCTCCGTTTTTTTATTTTCCTGAAAGCTCATTGTTATCTTAAAAACAAACCAACAATGAGCAAAACAATTACGCTCCTCGCTGCCCTGCTTGCAGGCAGCACTGCCTTTGCGCAGAAAGACACCGTTAACACCAAAGTGCTTGACGAAGTAGTAGTAACCGCTAACAAACTGGAACAGAAACAAAGTACCACGGGCAAAGTGATCACCGTAATTACCAAAGCACAGATCGAAAAAAGCAGCGGAAAAACGGTGGCTCAATTACTGAACGAGCAGGCCGGCATCACTATCAATGGTGCGTTGAACAATGCGGGTGCCGTTCAAACCGTATATATGCGGGGTGCCTCTGCGGGCCGGACACTGATTCTGCTGGATGGCATTCCGATGAATGACCCATCTACCATTACCACAGATTTTGACCTGAACCTTTTTTCCATCAACGACCTGGAAAGGATCGAGGTATGCAAGGGTGCCCAATCTACCCTGTATGGCAGCGATGCCATTGCAGGAGTGATCAATCTCATTACCCTGAAGAAAGATGTACAGAAAGCTTTCAACATCAAAGCCACGCTGAGCCAGGGAAGTTTTGCCACTACGCGGAATAACCTGCAGGTATATGGTAAAAAAGATAAGCTTACTTATTCAGCGAGATATGCGAGACTGGCTACCAACGGCTTTTCTTCGGCCTATGACAGTACCGGTAAAAAGAACTTTGACAATGACCGGTATGACGGAACGGTATCCAATGCACAACTGGCTTACCAGTTATCGCCTGTTTTATCGATCAAAACCTTTGCCATGTTCAGTCAGTATAAAGCGGGCATTGATGCCGGTATTTTTACAGACGATAAGGATTATAACATTCACAACACTTCTTTCACCAGTGGTGCCGGGTTACAGTACAAAAAAGGGAAACTGACCCTGACAGGCAACTACCAGTTCAGCGAGCTGACCCGTACTTACCGCAATGATAGTCTGGATAAAACCAGTACCATTTTTGAGAACAATACCTATTCCGGCAAATCGCAGTTTGTGGAACTGTATGCAGGTTTACAACTGGCGAGAGGCATTACTTTACTGGGCGGTGCCGATTACCGTTTCAATTCCTATAACCAGCAGTATTTTTCTGTGAGTATGTTTGGGCCTTACAGCAGCCAGTTCCACGATACTTCTTTTAACCAGAAAGCACTGTATGCATCCATGATCTATAGCAGCCCGGATAAGAAGCTAAACATCGAACTGGGCGGCCGCTATAACGACCATTCCCGTTATGGTAATAACAGCACGTACACATTTAATCCATCGTACAGCATCAACCCGCAGCTGCGTTTATTTGCCAGTGCTTCCAGCGGATTCAAAGCACCATCGCTGTACCAGCTCAGCATCAATGACAAATTGGATGCAGAAAAATCCGTGAACTATGAGGGAGGGATCAGTCTTGATAAAAAACCCTTCAGTACAAGACTGGTATATTTTCACCGGAGAATCAATAACGGGATCGACTATAACTATATCAGTTTTAAATACTTCAACTATATCAAACAAACTGTGAATGGGCTGGAATGGGAGTTTACTGCCAGACCTACTGACAAAATAACCCTTTCGGGCAATTACACATTACTGAGCAGCGAAGAAACCACGCAAAACCGCGTAACGGTAAAAGATACCGTTACGTACAATTATCTGCTGCGCAGACCCAAACACACGGTAAACCTTACGCTGAGTGCAGAAGCAGCCAAAGGATTGAACCTATCTGTAACCGGGAAATACGTAAGCAAACGATATGATATTGGCGGTTATAAAAAAACAGATGTGAGTCTGGACAGTTATTTCATCCTGGGTGCCTATGCAGATTATACCCTTAACGAACATGTCCGTTTTTTTGCCGATCTGCAGAACCTGACCGGCAGGAAATTCTTTGATGTAAGAGGATTTAACAGCATCCCCACGATGTTTAACACGGGTGTCACTTTTAACTGGTAACTGTTATGGCACAACATGAATCCAAACCATGTCCGCGGTGTAACCGGCAGTTTGAATGCAAAGTGGGCAATATCAACGCCTGTCAGTGCAGCCAGGTAACATTGACCTATGAAGAAAGGGTATTTATAGAAGATAAATACCAGGACTGCCTATGTGCCCAATGCCTGCAAACCCTGCAGTTTCAATACCGGCTATACCGGAATCACATTTTCCGGTTCTGATTACCAGCCACAGATTCACAGATTTTTACCCGTTACCTGTGAATCTGTGGCTTTTCTTCTCCGTTTCATAATAATTACTGTAATTCGCAGCATGGAGATATACCTGATCAGGCATACCACCCCTGCCGTTGAAAAAGGCATCTGTTACGGACAGACCGACCTGGATGTGACCGAAACATTTGAAGAGGAAGTTAACAATATCAAACCCTGGCTCCCGGCTTCTATTGACAAAGTGTATAGCAGTCCGCTGCAACGCTGCCGCAAGCTGGCCGAATCGCTTTTCCCGCAACATACCCTTAGCCTTCACAGCGACCTGATGGAGCTGAACTGCGGTCGATGGGAGATGCAATCCTGGAATGGCATTCCGAAAACAGAAATGCAACCCTGGCTGGATGATTTCGTAAATGTGGTGGTACCCGAGGGAGAAAGTTATGCCATCATGCACGAGCGGGTGATCAACCGGTTCAAAGAGATCAGTGAGCAGGAGCAACCTGCTGTTATTGTGGCACATGGTGGTGTATTAAGAAGTATCCTGGCGCATATTACCAATACCCCCATCAAAGAATCGTTTGATATTTTCAGTTGCCATTACGGCTGCGTAGTAAAAATCGCAAAAGTGGACGACCAGCTTCAACACGAATTCCTTTACAATGTTTCGCTGGCGGGCAAGGAATGGCATAGGCCTACGCGTGAGGAGTGAGACGTGAATCGTGAATCGTGAGTCGTGAGTCGGCAGACACCGTTTGCAAAAACACTACCTACTCACTACTGACTACTCACCATTGACGATTCCTGCTGCCGAAACAAATTCATACCTTTATCAAAAGCCCACCCCATGACCTTCCACTTCGACCAACTACTCACGGTAACGTTTACCCTGTTTGCGGTGATTGATATTGTGGGGTCTATTCCGTTGCTGATTTCACTGAAGGATAAAATGGGCGCTATCCGCTCTATACAGGCAACCCTTGTATCGGGGGCATTGATGATCCTGTTCCTTTTTGCGGGGCAGCCCTTTCTGAGCATTCTCGGACTGGATGTA
>SCVK01000280.1 GCA_004297075.1 Chitinophagaceae bacterium | reverse complement strand
TAATGGTCCAGATCAGTAATGTGCCGGTAATCACGGTCCATCTGGAGATATTTTTCAGGTACATATATGCTCAGTTTCTCAACTGAAAATAAGGAAAAGCCGATGCAAATGATTTATCCGAGGAATTTATTTTATGAAAGGCTCGTGTTACTCCTGTTCAAAATCAATCGGTTTGCGCCATAAACGGATTACCCACCTCAATAAAAAAGCCAGGCTGAGCAGGAACCAACTATAAAAAAGCACATTGCCCATCCTGATCTGATCTTCTACAAAAGCATACCCGAACATGATACCGGCTGTGCTGTTGATCGCCATCCACAGCAATGCCACCGACATCGTATTCACAATACGCAGCAGATATTCCCTAACGCCTGGTTCCACAGAAAGAATATTGATGAAAATGAACTACAAATTAGTCAGATAAATGTTCTGAAACAATCAATCATCAGGAAAGATTAGTCAAAACTCTGGTTGCTCGCAGCCGCCAGTTTCAGGATACGGTCAAACTGTGCCGGAGTGAGATCGTTGTAGAAATAGTAGATCGGATCTACCGGTATGCCACCTCTGTGTACTTCATAATGACAATGCGGTGCGGTACTCTTACCAGAATTTCCCACATAACCGATCACTTCGCCCCTTTTTACCGTTTCGCCTACCCGGGCTTTGATCCGTACCATGTGACCATAGAGGGTTTCATACCCAAAGCCATGCGCAATCACCACGCGGTTACCATACCCACCGGTATTATAACCGGCATCTTTCACCCTTCCATCGGCAGTAGCATAAATTGGCGTTCCCATAGGGGCGCTGAAATCCAGTCCAAGGTGGGCCCGCCGGTCCTTGTACAGTGGATCGATACGATAACCAAAACCGGAAGCGATCCGGTTCAGGTTTTTATTGCTGATGGGTTGTATGGAGGGAGTGGAAGCCAGCAGTTTCTCCTTGTTCTTCACCAGATTGGTAATCTCATCGAATGATTTTACCTGGTAAGCCGTACGCAGCGACAGGTTATTCAGCTGTCCGGCAATACTTTCTACCAGCTCTGATTCGCCCATGCTTTGAACCAGTTTCACTTCTTTCCGCAGCTCTATATCCTTGATACGCGCACTGTCGGGAATGGGTGAAGCTCCAAAAATAGAACGGTACACCCCATTGTCGCGGTTTTCGATCTCGTCCATTTTCAACTCCAGTTGCTTCAGTCTTTCCATGAAAACACTGTAATTATTGCTCAGGTCCTCGTTCTGCTGGCGCAGGTATTTTTCTTTGGGAGAATCGATATAGCGGAAAGCGATGGCAAAAATGATGGCACCGGTTACGATGGATGCTGCAATGAAACCGATCAACTGCAATAACCGCACCCGCAGGGGAACTTCCAGTTTCTCGTACCGGAGGGTATGGGTATTATAGTAGTATTTGACCTTTTTCATTGGCTTTTCTGCTTTTGAAGGGCTGAGAGGGTGAGGAATCAGTAATAAATAAGCGCAAAATCATCCTTTTAGCCATTCGATTCACGCCTCCCGATTCACGCATTCACACCCCAATTCCTTACCTTTGATGCCCCTAAAAAGCCTCCAAATATAGTTTCTAACGCCCTAACAATTTGTTTAAAATTTTTTGATAGATGATGACCAGTGCCGA
>SCVK01000279.1 GCA_004297075.1 Chitinophagaceae bacterium | reverse complement strand
AACAGTGGGGCCGGTAGTAGTCTCGAGCGGACTGCCATCATTAAAATCCCAGATATATTTTTGTCCCATGGCAATGGTATCCCTGAAATCAACCGTCATGGGTACACAACCCGATGTATCACGCGGCACCCCATTAATAGAAGCCATGATACCCGCACCAATACCCGCCAGGTTAAACGCAATTTTTACCGCCGCCAGATTACAATTTGGTGATCCATTATAGGGTGACCACACCCCAGGTGTGGTAGGAAAACGATTGACTCCTGTTGGTTTTGTCGTACCACAATTGGCACACATGGATTGATAGATCACCCCATTGCGGTCAAAACGGCTGGTCCCCCCATCCACATGTTCGCCAAAACCACCGAGCTGTCCGAAATAACTTCCGTATAACTGTGACTTGGCATTTTTCTCCAATACAAAAAAGTAAAAATCGCTATTGTCAGATACTTTCTGGTAAGCATCATTCGTGATCGGTAGTCCATTGGTACCGGCATTGGGATATCCATCTGCTGTATTTACAGAACCGCCCCAACCGGAAAAATACACGTTCTCACATCGGTCTACCAGAAAAGCCGTGGGCGATAAGTTAGGATTAGCAGCACCTGTACCAAATACGGTGGAATATTCGAAATCAGACAAATCGGGTTTCAGTTTGGCGATGAACTGTTTTCCGTTAGCCTGACTGAAAGCCGCATTCAATACCGGCCAGGCACCGGTAGTGGTACCGGCAATATAGGGGAAACCGAACCGGTCGAACTGGATACCGTAAATGATATCGGTACCGCTAGTACCAAAGAATCCATTTTTAACGAGGGCACCATTGCTCGTGAACTCGGCAACAAAACCGTCGGCCAGTCCACCCTGATAGGTAGGATATTTAGTACCGGTTTTATTACCCGGAAAATTACTGCTGGCCGTAGCGCCCGCAACAAAAATATTACTGGAGAAAGGATTGATGGCCAGCACAAAAGCGGCATCATCATCATTACCACCCATGAGTACGCTGAAGAGTACCTGCCCGAGGTCGGGCGTTAATTTTAATATCACTGCATCCTGCGAACGGTTTTTAGCATTGGCACCGCCCAGGGTGGTTTGTCCGGAAACAGGCGTTACCGGAAAATTAGCCGACTGTGTACAGGAAGCAAACAATATGTTACCTGCATTATCGAATATCACTTCGCTCCTCGCATCATCGCCGTAATTTCTATTAATCGATTCGGCACCCGAACCAGTTGTTGAATATTTGTGACGGATATTGACCCCATCATCTCCCCCTCCGCCAATACGCACAGAACCGATCAGGGCAGAGCCCGTAGCATTCAGTTTGGTAACAATAATATCCCAGCCACCTCCCAAAGGGCCATAGGTTTGCAAAGCACCTTTTACCGGAAAATCCGTTGAAGTGCTTCTACCGGCGATCACCAGGTTACCTGCACCATCCACTACCAGGCTATGCGGTTGTTCGTTACCGGTTGCACCTCCGAGGTAGGTAGCATATACACGTTTGGCACCCGTAGGATCAAATTTAATGATGGCTATATCAAAACCTCCCTGTTCGCCGGTTTGGGTATTACCCCCCTGGTACGACTGTTGAAAAGCGCCATTGCTTACCGGAAAAGTTCCATCTCTGCCAAATACAATACCACCGGCATAAAAATTACCACTGGCATCGTAGGTAGCGGTATACCCCCAGTTATCAGCCGAACTTCCTGTAAACGTAGAAAACACCATCGAAGGGTCTATCACCAAAGTAGCGGTACGCGAATAAGCGGCCCCCAACCTGAACTGTACAATATTGCCTTTTACATCATAACTGCAGGGTATTTCTTTGCGGCTATTGTCGATCAACTGATAGGTGTAAGGTGCCATTTCCTGCACCAATTCTACCGAAGTTTTGATCTGCAAGGCCCCCTCTTTTACCCGCAGGTTTTCTGCGCCATCAAAATACATGGCAATACTGGCCGGGTTACCACCGGGATGTACAATGAAATCATATTTCAATACCCCATTGGCCGTATAGTAACGCACATCTATATTGGGATATACATTTTTGTAAGTAAGTGCCTGGTAGGTCTGGCAGTTGGCCGCCCATTTAGTGGGATCGTTCCCAATAAAATAATTGGAATACGCATCCAGCGGTTTATCAGGTATGATCTGCGGATTTTTATTGGCGTTGAGGAAACGCATTTCGTAGGCATGTCCGCGAAGTGGTTGCGGCTCCTCCGGTTTGGGAACCTGTACGGTGGCCAGAGTTTCTTTTTGCCCAGCTTCTTTCATCCCATGCGCATGAACCGATTCGCCGATCCGGCTAAGATCTTCTTTGTTATACAATACTACCCTGTAACCATTATCCTGCAACAGAAAAGAACCCGTGGTCATCTCCCCTCTGTACCGGATATTTTTATCCCACTGCCCTTTGTTCTCGATAAATTCAAGATAGTTCTGTGAAAAGGCATTTGTTGATACCAACACCCACACCAGCATCCTCCCTATCGTCTTCAGTACTGCCAAGCTATTTTTTTAAAAGTTACGATTTATATACGTCCGAAACGCCTCTTAGGTTCGAAATCCGGCATATGTTATGATAGTTTTAAGAAATGGGGGAATCGTGAGTCGTCAATCGTGAGTCGTGAGTAGTCAGTAGGGAGTTATAACCCCAATCACGACTCAGGACTCACCCCCGACCCCTCTCTGCTACGCAAAGAGGGGGGAAGGACTATGCTTTCATTGACAATTGCCCATTCACCACTCACCACTGACGATTCACGAGATCTTCCCCCACCCATGTTTCCTTTTCTGCGATTGCAGGAAATTCTTTAGCTGCAAATTCTTTGCCATACTAAGCTCCACATCTTCTTCCACCAGTTTTTCCGCTTCGGCACGGGCCAGTTCCAGTAAAGCTTTGTCGTTCACAATACTGGCGATCTTGAAATTGAGGGCACCGCTCTGGCGGGTACCTTCAATATCTCCCGGACCACGGATCTCGAGGTCCTTTTCGGCTATTTTGAACCCATCATTGGTGGCGCACATAGTCTTGATACGTTCCCGGGCCTCTTTGCTGGCTGAGCTACCCGTTAATAAAATGCAAAAGCTCTTTTCGCTGCCCCGGCCCACCCTGCCCCGCAGCTGGTGTAACTGCGATAACCCGAATTTTTCGGCACTTTCTATCACCATCACCGAGGCATTGGGCACATTCACACCTACTTCTATCACGGTGGTACTCACCATGATCTGCGTATCGCCCTTTACAAAACGCTGCATATTGGTTTCTTTCTGCTCTGCCGGCTGCCGGCCATGCACCATGCTGATATAAAACTTGGGTTCGGGAAAGAAACTTTTTACCTGTTCATAGCCCTGCATCAGGTCCTCATAACTCAGTTTCTCACTTTCTTCGATCAACGGATAGATAAAATACGCCTGCCGGCCCTTGTCAATCTCCGATCGTACAAAATCCATCACATTGGCCCGGGCAGTTTCATAACGGTGAACGGTGGTGATCGGTTGCCTGCCGGGAGGCAGCTCATCCATCACACTATAGTCCAGGTCGCCATAGGCCGTCATGGCCAGGGTGCGCGGAATGGGGGTGGCCGTCATTACCAGTACATGCGGCGGCACCGTGGCTTTCTCCCATAATTTGGCCCGCTGTGCCACGCCAAAACGGTGCTGTTCATCCACGATCACGAGCCCGAGGTTGCGGAACTGCACCGTATCCTCAATCACCGCATGGGTGCCCACCACAAAATGGATGGTATCTTCCAGCAAACCTTTTAAAATTCTTTTGCGTTCAGCGGCTTTGGTGCTGCCGGTTAGTAAAGCCAGTTCTACCGGCATTTCTTTCAGCAATTCGCTCAGTCCGGTATAATGCTGTTGCGCCAGAATTTCGGTAGGCGCCATTAAACAGCTCTGGTAACCATTATCCGCCGCCAGTAACATGCTTAGCAGGGCCACAATGGTTTTGCCGCTGCCCACATCGCCCTGTAACAGGCGGTTCATCTGGTGACCGCGGCCGGTATCGGTCCGTATCTCGCGCAAGACCCTTTTCTGGGCACCGGTCAATTCAAAGGGCAGGTATTGTGAGTAGAGGGTATTGAACAGCTCGCCCACTTTCTCAAATACTACCCCCTTGCTGGTATGGTGGCGCTGTAACCGCACCAGGTTCAATCGTACCTGGGCAATGAACAGCTCTTCGAACTTCAATCTTTTCATGGCCGCTTCGGCCAGGGCCGCCGAACCGGGAAAATGCATATTGCGATAGGCTTCGAAACGGTTCATCAACCCCAGCCTATCCACGATCTCCTGCGGAATATTCTCGGGCAGATCCTTGGGCTGCAGCAGCGTCAATAATGTGTAAGTGAGTTTACCCAGTTGCCGGCCATTAAAACTCCGGGCCTTCAATTTTTCAGTGGTGGGATATACCGGTTCCAGAAAAGCCTTGCCCCCGGCCTGTGCGGCCATAAAGGGCTCTATTTCGGGATGAACGATCTGGGGTTTGCCATTAAAAAAGCCCGTTTTGCCAAATACGAGATAATCACTGCCCACATGCAGACCCTTTACCACCCAGTTAATACCCTGAAACCAGGCCAGTTCCAGTAAACCCGACGAATCGCGCAGCTGCGCCACCAGCCGTTTGGCCCGGCCAACACCTACTGTTTCATAACTGATCAAAGTACCGGCCACCTGGGCGTATTCTGTCTGCGGACTGATCTCCCTGATCTTGTTCACTTTGGTCTTATCGATATGCCGGTTGGGAAAATGATCCAACAGGTCCCCGAAAGTGAAGATCTCCAGTTCCTTCTTCAACAGGTCGGCACGCAGCGGCCCTACCCCTTTGAGGTATTCGATAGGAGAAAGTAATATCGTAGCAAGTTCGCTCAAGGGAGGATTTACGGATTAGCGGATGACGGATTAGCGGATTGGAGAACTAAAGAATCCGCCAATCCGATAATCCGCAATTCGCGAATTGCTACAAATATCCTTACACAAATTCATATTCGGTATGTATCGGATAGACTTGTTTCACAAATTCTGATCAGTATGAGGATTAGCGAATTAGCGGATGACGGATTTGCGGATTGGGGAACCAGAAGTGTTCGGAGGATGTTGAGCATTCTTTGATCAAAGAGAATTACGCGGGACTAAAGTCCCGGATAAATATTGTAAGAGAATATCTCCCCCGCTCTGAAGAGCGGGGCAAAAAAGAAAAAATTGCCACGCTCTTCAGAGCGTGGATACTTGGGATAGGGATATTTCTACTTGGGGCTTTAGCCCCGGGTAGTCAAATAGATAAATATTCCGAACACCTGCCATTAGGGAACCAAAATAATCCGCTAATCCGTCATCCGCCAATCCGCTAATCGGTCCCCCTAAAAAAATCCGTTGCCCACTCACCATTCCCCACTCACTACTATTATCTTCGCACCCATGGAAAAAGAGGTTGTTTTAAGTGGTATACGCCCTACCGGGTTCCTGCATCTCGGTAATTATTTCGGGGCCATGCGTAATTATGTGCGGATGCAGGACGATTATAACTGCTATTTTTTTGTGGCCAACTGGCACAGCCTCACCACCCATCCTGATACCAAAGAATTACAGAACAGCGTTCACCGGGTGATCGCGGAAAATATTGCCTGCGGACTGGACCCCGACAAAGTGGCCCTGTATATCCAGAGCGATGTACCGGAGATCGCTGAGTTATACCTGTACCTGAATATGCTGGCTTACAAGGGCGAGCTCGAGAAAACGGTCACCTTTAAAGAAAAAGTAAGACAGCACCCCGAAAATGTGAATGCCGGTCTGTTGACCTATCCCGTATTACAGGCTGCCGATATTCTGATACACCGTGCCGTAAAAGTACCTGTTGGCAAAGACCAGGAACAACACCTCGAAATGGCCCGCAATTTTGCCGAGCGTTTCAACTACCGGTATGGCGAGGTTTTGCCCCTGCCCTATGCGTTTAATTATGGGGGAGAACTCATCAAAATCATGGGACTGGATGGAACCGGTAAAATGAGCAAGAGCGAGAACCAGCTGGCCACCCTTTACCTCGCAGATACCGATGAAGAGATCCGCAAGAAGATCATGAAAGCCAAGACCGACCAGGGACCGGCCGAACCCAATTCCCTTAAACCCGATTATATCCAGAACCTGTTTACCCTGATGCGCCTGGTAAGTACCGCAGCTACCGTTCAGAAATTTGAGGACGATTTTAATGCCAGCAGCACCGGTAACTGCGTGATCCGCTATGGCGACATGAAAAAACAGCTGGCCGAAGATATGGCCGCCTTTATCAAACCCATCCGGGAAAAAGCGGCCGATATTCAGCACAACCAAGAACTGCTGGGCAGGATCATCCGCCAGGGAGCCGATAAGGCCCGCGCCAGTGCATCCCAAACCCTGAAACTGGTGAGGCAGGCCGTGGGAATGAATTACTAGTTCCCCCAAGCTCGCAGCTCACAGCTCATAGCTCAAGGCTGCATCATATTTATCGTTACAGGATGTAAAAAAATTTTCGCATTACCCTCGAGTTCATAGTCGTATTTCGTACTTTCATTTTTATGGCAAAGGCAAAAAAACCAAAACACATAGCGGTGGCCGGTAATATCGGCGCGGGTAAGACCACTTTAACGGAAATGTTGAGCAAGCACTATCGCTG
>SCVK01000278.1 GCA_004297075.1 Chitinophagaceae bacterium | reverse complement strand
TTCTCCCGCTTTGTTCTTCAGAAACTGTTTGGCAATAGAAGGTGTGATCAGGAACACAGTGGTGTTGTAACCTGCCGGACGATTCCCGAAATGCGAGTAATCAAAATCACTCGCCAGGATCCATCCATTGTTCGAGTACAAAGTGAAATCTGCCGCCATACCCTGAATGGTATAATTGGTATTCTGGTTGGCCGACAGCGAATTGCGGATAGGGTTGTACTCAAAATACGTACTCAGGTTCATGTCGAAATTATTCTTCAGGTTAGTGGTCCATTTAATGGTCTGCCTGAGTGTAGTGCTCTGTGTGGCATTCAGTACATTATTCAGTAAGGAGCGGCTTCGGTTATAATTGATATTGGTTTGCAGGTTCAGGTTCGATTTCGGATTTTTGATTGGGAACCCATACATGAAATAACCAGACAGGTTATACGTACCTCCTAAGTTCACATACGTAGAAGTTCTTCCGCCATTCAGGTTCTGTGTAATGGAACTCACAATATCATTGGAAATAATGGTAGCATTAACCGTGGCAAAAATGAGTCGCTGGGTAAACGGATCAAAAGAGTTGAACAGGATCCGCATACTATTGGTGAACTGCGGTTTCAGATCAGGATTACCGATCTGGAAATTGATCGAATCGGATGTTGTTTTCACCGGCTGCAACTGCATGGTGCTTGGCTGACCGGTTCTTCCGTTATAGAATATACGCAGACTTTTGGTTCTGGTGAAATTGTAAGTAAAGTTCAGGTTTGGTGTCAGGTTGGTGAAATTCCTTTTTACCAGTACGTTTTTGGTAGTATTGTTACTGGTCAGATCAATGAACTGCAAACCCGTCCCGATATTCAGGTTATACTTGGTTTGCTGGATGCGATAACTCAGGCTGGCTGTATTGGAAGTAGCCGTATAATCGTACGAGTTACTGAACAGACTGTCGAACTTGCTGAATTTCTGCGAAGCGTTGTCAAAACTATAAGTGCGGTTAACCGTATTACTGTTGTTATAGTTGAAGGAATAACGCAGTTCAATCATCTGGTTCTTACCCACGGGCTCGGTATAGGAAACCGTTGGACTGAAACTGGTAGAACGCGATGAATCTACATAAAACTGGTTGATGGTATCTGTTCTTACAAAAGGTCTGGTAAAAGAGTTCACAGAATAATTCTTTCCGTCGCCATTGGTATTGCTGGCAGAGAAACCAAGATCAAGCGAAATAGTTCTTCCTCTTTTGGCAAAACGATGACGCAGCTGCAGGTTGGTTCCATTGATATTGTAACCGCTGTTATAACCCGATGATCTGCTCTCCGACTTGTAAATAGGCGCATTGTTTTTCCCCCCGGTAGTAACCGTACTGGAAGTGGAAGTAGGATTACTGCTCTGTATGGTAAAATTAGGGCGGAAGATCAGCGAGTTATTGGAATCGATCCTGTCTTCAATATTGAAATTGAATCGGTGGTTCTCATTTCTTGATACCGAAGAAGATACCACGTTATTATATGTAGATGTATCTGAGCGCAGGATATTCTCGGTATTGCTGTTGGATTCGGTATTTACGCTGGGTGCATTGTAGAAATAACTTCCGTAAGCATCTATTTTCGGGCTCCACACATCGCGATAGTTTAAACCTCCTGCCAATGTAGTAGTGATACCGCTCGAAGCACCACCGCCGCCAAATCCACCACCACCAAATCCGCCGCCGCCGCCAAAACCGCCGCGACCGCCGCCGATATTGTTCTGCGTAAAATTCTGTTTGTTCACATTATTGGCCTGTCCCTGAAAAGTCAGTTGCCTGTCGCCATTGATACGTGTGAAGTTGAAGCTTTCATCATAAGTGCCATCCGTACCAATACCGGCCACGGCTTTACCGAACATACCTTTTTTCTTGTCCTTTTTGGTAGTGATATTGATGGTCTTCACGCGGTTACCATCATCAAAACCACTGAACTTGCTCTGGTCGCTCAGGTCGTCAAATACCTGGATCTTATCTATCACATCGGGGGGAAGGTTACGGGTGGCCATTTTAGGATCATCACCAAAAAAGCGTTTGCCATCCACCAATACCCGCTGTACGGCTTCACCCTGCGATTTGATGGAACCATCTTTGCTCACTTCCATCCCCGGAATTTTTTTCAGCAGGTCTTCTGCTACGGCATTGGGTTTGGTTTTAAAAGCGGAAGCACTGATCTCCATCGTATCTTTTTTCATCCTCACTACCGATTCGGTTACGGTTACATTACCGAGGTCGTTGGCAGCAGTTCGCAGGTATATCGTACCCAGGTTCACCGCAAAATTGGTTTTGGAGAAACTGATCTTTTTGGTAAAAGGTTCATAGCCCTGGAACTTTACTTCCAGGATCATATCCCCGAAAGGAATATTCTGCAGTGAGAAAGTTCCATCTTCCTTGGCCAATGTAAATACTTCCAGTGTAGAATCACGGGCATCCAGTATGGTAACAGAAGCGTCTTTGAGTGATTGTTTGTTGAGCGAATCAATCAGTTTTCCTTTTACAGAACCGGAGGTTTGGGCCGATACCGAACAAACCAGGAAAAGACAGGCAATAAAAGCAGCAATTTTGCGCATAAAAGTTGGAATATAATTCAGAAAACAAATATCGTTCTCCTTCATCAGTAATCGGGGACAATCAAGATTAACGGAAAACTACTATGATAGTTGGGTATGACCGCATGAAAATCGGTGAAAACTTACATCGGATAGGTAGGGTAAAATCGGGACCGGCATTCATCCGGAATCAGCACAGATTCACCGAAACCACTGTATTTACAGGGTTTGGCAGAATACCTGTTATTGATGCATCAGTACACCTGTAAACATAGTTTTAACATACCCGCCCTGCCCAAAGCTTTCCTTTCTCATAAAAACTTTACTTATTTTTGCGGGCACCGAATTCTCAACACAAAACATCATCCATGAAACAAGTCAGAAACCTGCTGTCCGGCACCACCTGTATTCTCGCTATCTGCCTGTTTATCAGTGCCTGCCAGTCTGAACCAGCCAAAACTGAAGAAAAACCTTCTGCCGACAGTGTAGCGGCCATGCAAACAACCGATAGTACCAGCCATGCGCTGGAACACCTGCTGGTTGACAATAAAAAAGACCCCAGCTGCGGTATGCCTGTTACTGCCGGCATCAGTGATACCGCTCACTACAAAGAGAAAGTACTGGGCTTTTGCTCCAAAGAATGTAAAGACGCTTTCCTGAAAGATCCTGAAAGCATGATCGCTGCAGCAGAATTGAAGAAATAAACAATCCTTGTTGATGAACAGATTCATCACAGATACTATAAAGGGCACATAGTGATATGTGCCCTTTTGTTTGCCGGTAAGGTAATAACCTTAACTGAAGAGATATTCCACATCTTCCTTCGTCAGCGTTTTCACAAATCCTTCATCGTCTGTGATCAGGTCTTTGGCGAGGTTACGTTTACGCTCCTGCAGTTTTAAAATTTTATCTTCAACCGTATCTGTACAGATCATGCGGTACGCAAAAATATTCTTGGTTTGCCCGATGCGGTGGGTACGGTCAATGGCCTGCTGCTCTACCGCAGGGTTCCACCAGGGATCTACGATGTACACATAATCGGCAGCGGTTAAATTCAGGCCCACGCCGCCCGCTTTCAGCGAGATCAGGAATACGCGGCAATTCTCATCATTCTGGAAACGATGGATCGCTTTCTCCCTTTCTGCCACAGTGCTGCTTCCGTCAAAATATTCATAGTCTACCCCCAGATCCTTCATCTTCTCTTTGATCAGCGCCAGCATACCAAGGAACTGCGAAAAGATCAATGCCTTATGGTTACTGATATTCTCCGTGATCTCCCTGCCGATCTCTTCCAGCTTTACTGATACATTCGGGAAACGTTCCTCCTCTTTTACAATAGCCGGACTATCACAGATCTGGCGCAGTTTCATCAGACCCTGTAAAATGGTGAGCTGTGATTTCTGGATACCCTGGTTCTCTACCACACCCAGAATCTTATCGCGGTAATCATTCCGGTAAGCATCATAGATCTTACGCTGTTCATCGCCCATTTCGCAGAATAAGACCATTTCCTGTTTTTCGGGAAGATCTTTGGCCACCTGCTCTTTGGTACGTCGCAGGATGAAGGGATATAATAATTTCCGCAGATGATCTTTCTGCTCTTTTTCTCCAAACTTATCAATGGGTACAGAGAACTCCTGTTTAAAAAATTCCACACTGCCCAGCATGCCCGGATTGAGGAAGTTCATTTGCGCAAATATGTCGAACGTATTATTCTGCAAAGGCGTTCCGCTTAAACACAAACGGTTTTTGGCTTTCAGCAGCCCTGCTGCTTTGGTTACTTTACTGCCGGGGTTTTTGATGGCCTGGCTTTCATCCAGGATCACATAATCAAAACTTACCTCCACAAACTGTTTGATATCGCTACGCAGGGTACCATAGGTAGTAATAATCACATCGATCGCAGGATCCGCTAAATTTTCTTTGGACCGGCTACCGCCATGATGTACAGAGAATGTTAAATTGGGTGTGAATTTTTTGATCTCGTTCTGCCAGTTAAACATCAGCGTGGTAGGACAAACCACCAGTGCCTTCAAACTGCCGTTCTCTTCTTTCAGGTGGTGAATAAAACTGAGTGCCTGGATGGTTTTACCGAGACCCATATCATCTGCCAGGATGCCGCCCCACTGCACTTCGCGCAGGTAGTTCAGCCATTGAAAACCGCTTTCCTGGTAAGGACGCAACACTTCGCGCAGGTGTGCCGGTGCGGGAATTTCTTTGATGGAGTGATTGTCTTTCAGCCGCTCATATTTCTCTTCGAGCTGAAAAAACAACTCCTGTTCATCGCGCTGCAGATACAGTTCTTCGATCACACTGAAGTGATACTTACTCAGCTTCATGCTACCCGACTTCCCATCGCCCACACGGAACAGCAGCGAATATTTCTTGATCCACTCTTCCGGCAGAATTCCCAGGGTACCATCCTGCAGCTGCACAAACTGCTGTTTGTTGGTGAGTGCTTTTTTCACTTCGTCTACCGTTACTTTCTGTTCACCGAACAGGATCTCCACTTTGGCATCAAACCAATCGGTATTACTGCTGATGAAAATTTTGGTAGACGGTTTGGCCGTATTGAACCGGAAATTCTTCAGTGCTTCAAATCCGAATACGGGAATATTCATTTCCTTCACTGCATCCACAAAAAGGAAAAACCAGTTGTTACGCAACACATCCGTTCCCTTTAAGGCCAGTACATTACCCTCTACCGGACGGATAAAGGCCGAGTGCAGGGATTCTATCTTCTGTACAAATTCTTTTTCCGCTTCCAGGTTACGCTGTATTACCAGCAATTTATCGGCAACGGGCAAGATGATTTTTTCTTTGTCTACCGGACGCACATCGTAACCACGGTAACTGAATACCGGTTGAAAGAGCAGGTATTCACCTTTTTCTTTCAGCAATACTTTTACTTCCGGCTTACAGTCTTTGATTTCTTCTTTCTGTACATTGGTAAAATGTACATTGTATTCTTTGGATAAGGGAAGAATAAACTGCTGCAACTGCACGGCCCAGTCTTCTGCTGCAATACTGATTTTACCGCTGGGCAAAAATTTCTCTACCAGGTTAATATCTTCCGACCGCTGCCAGGTAAAAAACTGGTTATGGTACTGGAAGAGCAGCGCTGATTCGCTTTCGTTGTCTGAAATATTCAGGTCGGCCAGGGGTAGTTTAACGCGGCAATCCACTTCGTAGGTACCATTGGCATAATTCACTTCAAATTCCGGGCTGATGAATTGCTGCATCAGTTCTGCCTGCTGCAGGTTGGCGGTGGTAAAGGTTTTGCGGGCCGGCAGGTAAAATACAAAATGACTTTCTGCCAGTTCTGTAAATATTTTTTTGAATTTGGGATGCAGAAATTCATTGATGAGGTGGCGCGTTTCTTCGGGCAACTCATCATCGTGTTGCTGGATAATATTTTCCCAGATACCGCTGAAAGGCGAATTGCGGTTGAGGTAACGGCTTACTTCGCCGGGCATCAGTTTGCGCAATTGCTGCAACAGCATTTTATCCTCTTCGCTGAATACTTCGGTGTTGATGAATTTAGCGAGGTCCAGCTTCACGGTTTTGCTGATGTATTTTGTCAGCTCCTCATCCGCTTCACCCTGCACCGCTTCCAGTTGTACATAAGGATATTGCTGTTCGTTGGCCGTAATTACCACACCCAGTTTCAGGATGGTTTTATCGGCCGCTTCTTCTACCAGTATTTCTGCCGGTGATTTTACGGGCTCTTCTTCTGCAGGCCTTGGGCGTGGTTCTGCACCCGGTATCTGAGACACCCTTTTGATCGTAGTATCCAGCACCCGCAGAAAAGGTTTACCATCGGTATAGGTAAATTCGAATTTGCCTTTCAAGTCGTCCGTTAATGAATACCCATAGAGTGCGAGTAATTTATTTTTCTCTTTGTCCCAGTTGCGGATACTGTCAAAATAATTCGGACCGTAATTATGCAGTAACTGCAGCAGCAGAATATTTTTGTGCACGCATAGCGGATGCTCCGTATCGCTTTGGCAGGTGCAGCTGGTATCAAAATTTCTTTCTTCGTTTTTCTGGATCAGCACTTTAAATAATTCGCCCTCGTATTCCAGCTCGGCCAGTACCCGTTCATCTTTGGCTTCCAGGATATTACTCCGGCCACTGCGCAGGTAATTCTCGGCCGCCTCAAAATTTTCCTGGGCCGATAACATGCGGATCAGCTTCAGCTCCAGCTGTTTCATTTTTACCACGGTGTGGCGTTGGTCGTAAATGGTTTCTTTATCGCCGAGTAAATTTTTGTCGAGCAGGTCCTGCAGGTGAAACAGTGCACCGGCTTTGTGGCGGCAGATCTCTGAGAGGTTATACGGACAGCTGCAACGCAGTGATAATGTTTTAGGATCTTTGAACTGGTTGATATGCACTTTGTAAAAAGTAGCATACCCATCATCCTTCACACGGAAGATCACCGATGCCATCAGGTCATCATACTCTACCAGTTCCACATTGCCAAGGGCATGGATTTTTTTACCACGGCGAATCACTTCCTCTGTGCCGCTGTTATAAATATGTTTGATCAGGTACGGTAATGCCATGTTCTGTTGGCCATTTAAATTTGAGCAGCTGTTGAATGCTGTACCGCAAAAAGATCACTATCCAGACCCGGTACACCGAACCGCAGATTCTCAAAAGGGCAATTTGCAAAAGTAAAGGAAAGGAACTGGCTTTGCGAAGAGATTTAAAAGAAATCTGCCCGGATCATGTTGGGTTTAACAGAAAACTAAGCAAACCATTGGTTTTTGTGCAGCTATACACCCGCTTCGGCCTATACGGACTGAACAACCAGATCGCCCTCGTGGTAAATGGGGAGCACATTGGCCACATCACGGCTTACGCAATATTCGAGGTCTTTTTCCAGGCCATAGGAAGCCAGTCTATGCCAGTGCGTGGTTTTACGAATGAGGCTGTTCATATCATTCCGGTGCATGGCATACATATCTGCGGCCATCAGGCTGCTGTCGCAGTGGATGGTGAAATAATCCTGTATTTCCTGTATTACCGCGCCGGCAAACAGCGTGTCTTCGAGGTTAAACTTGTCTTTCCAGCCAGAACAGCCGAGGTACACATTTTTG
Organism: Chitinophagaceae bacterium; assembly: GCA_004297075.1. GTDB lineage: Bacteria > Bacteroidota > Bacteroidia > Chitinophagales > Chitinophagaceae > Sediminibacterium. The sequence continues at coordinate 8,667 of SCVK01000278.1, read as the reverse complement.
TTTTGCTTGGCCAGAAAACGGCAAACGGCAGAGAGATTCGGGAAAGACCCCGTTACCACCTGCGAAGCCCCATTGTTCAAAGCCATGTGCAGCAGTTTGGTGCCGTTGGTAGTGGTTAATACGAGTGTTTTGCCCTCGATAAAGGATCGCGGATATTCGGCAGGTGAATTGCCGTACGACAAACCCGGAATTACTTTGCCATCCCGCTCACCGGCCGTAATGCCACCGGTGCTTTCGCCGAGTGCAATGCAACGGTCAACAGAATCTACCGGAATCACCCTGGCGGCTCCATTGTACAAAGCGGTGGCAATGGTAGAAGTGGCTCTGAATACATCAATGATCACCACAATGCTGTTACTGATATCGTAGGTATCCAGTAAACGTGGCGAGAGAACTGTGTGCAGGGTGGGTTTTGCGCTCATAAAGCGGCAAAGATAACCGGAATATTGAATATCGAATATCGAGCAGGGAATGTCGAATGTCGAAGTGGGCGAAGAACATTATTCGATCAGCGCGAAAAATCGCTGTGTTCCTCTGTTTCTCCAGATCTCTATGTTGAAAAAAACGGATATACAGGATGATTACGGATAAATGAGATTTTTCAACACAGAGACACAGAGATCAGGAGTTTCACAGAGAGTGGCAGCCGGAATATTGAATATTGAATATCGAACAGGGAATATCGAATGTCGAAGTGGGGGGAAAGACATTCGATCAGCGCGAAAAATGGCTGTGCCCCTCTGTTTCTCTGTGTCTCTGTGTTGAAAAATGGGGGGGGGCGTTATTGGAGGGTAAGAGATCCCGCTACAAAATAATTCCTTCGACATTCGATATTTCCCGCCCCGGCGGGATTCGATATTCGTTCTCCTCACGCTTTCTTCGTCAGTATCAGCAACTCATTCGCCTGCACTTCGGTTACATACCGTTTCATACCTTGTTTGTCAGTGTAATTACGGTTAATGAGTTTGCCTTCAATGGCCACTTCCGTTCCTTTTACGAGGTATTTTTCTGCTATTTCTGCCAGCTTACCCCAGGCCACTACATTGTGCCATTGCGTTTCGGTTACTTTTTCACCTTTGGCATTTTTATAATTTTCGTTGGTGGCCACACTGAGGTGGGCCACTTTTTTTCCTTCGCCAAAGGATTTGATATCAGGCACCTGACCCAGGTGACCGATCAGTTGTACTTTGTTTTTGATCGCGTTCATACCATTTCATTTTGCAGATGAATAAATCACGGGCAGGAAACCTGACCCTTATCCATACAAATATGAAAACACAGGAACGCATTAGCCGGTTAACAGGCGTTTACTTACGGATGTAAACGTTTGTAAATGCTTAACTACAAGGATCTGTTCCTTTCTGAAAGACAAGGAAGCACTGGCAGATAGAAACTTTTTCTGCTGAACATCCGTATGTAATGAACTATAACCCGCCAACCGGTATTTGGTATGAATTGGTTGCAGAATGTAACAACAGCGATTTTTTTGTCGTAAAAAAACTACATGTTTCACTGTTTATTGATGAATATAGGCTGTAGTACAACAGGATTCCTGCTGAATACTTTATACTTGCATTGTGTCACAGATTTATAATCCTTTACAAAAGTGAACAGCGCATTCAGACATGCCGATATGTTGACTGAAAAAAACAGCAATCATATCCCACAACGATCTGTTGCCTGCTGGCACACCTGTATTGTACCGGGTGTGTTCCGTTTTCCAAAATTGTTTTTTTGGGTGCTGGGGTTAATGATGAGTGTGCAGGGAATGGCGCAGGTAACTACGGTTAATATTGATCTCAGTGCAAGTATAGATACTTCTATTACATTGAACAATACACCTGATAGAAATGGGGTTACCTGTGGTGTAAGTTCTCAAGGAAATACCAACTGTATTGTGTTCAATGTTAAGTTGAATCCTGCTTCAGATCAGATTAGTTTTGATATAATAGGTGCATCCGGATTAGGTTCTGCCGCTTACCAGGTAAACTGCGGTACACCCACTTCCTTAGCTACCCCTATTTGTCTGAACGGCATCACCACGGCAAGCATCTCTTTTTGCAAAAACGGGAATAACCCATACACCTATAAAATATCCGTATCATCTCTTGTAAAAGGATCGGCCGATCTTACTCTCAGACAGTTCTGTTCCGGCACCATGAATATTACAGGATTGCAGTCTGCTTCGGTTAATTGGGAATCCATTTTTCCCGGATCTGTTGGTCAGTACAATAATTACCTGAGCTGCGTGTCTGGTTGCAGCTCAACCACAGTTACACCTCAGGCAGGGTCTCCGGCTTATATCGATTACCGGGTATATGGCTCAAGCACTTCCTGCGGAGCCGCTAAAGCAGATACGATCCGTGTATACACTACTCCCGCCATGGCCGTATCCATCACACCCAGTAACCCTGCCATCTGTTCGGGTGCCAGTACCCCTTTAACGGTATCGGTTACGGGTGGTAATCCACCGTATGTGTATAGTTGGAGCACAGGTTCGTCTGCTAGTTCCATTACCGCCAGTACTATTGGTACGTATTCGGTTACGGTATCAGATAATACCACGGGTTGTGCAGCCATTACACAAACAGCCGAAGTAACTGCAGCACCTACCCCGGCTGCACCTACTGCTGCGGGTACTTCCATTTGCGCCGGCAATAGTGCAACGCTTACTGCTACCGCACCAGGTGGCACGTATGAGTGGTTTTCAGCTGCATCGGGTGGTACACAGCTTGGCACAGGCACTACTTATACCACCCCCACACTGAACAGTACCACCACTTATTATGTGCAAACCACCTTGAATGGTTGTACCGGACCGAGAACAGCCGTTACTGTAACGGTTAATGCCATTCCTGTTGCACCCACAGCCAGCGGCGGCAGCGTATGTGTAGGTAGTACCATCACCCTTACCGCAACAGCTCCCGGGGGAACCTACAGTTGGTACGATGCTGCCAATGGAGGTAGTTTGTTATTTACCGGCGCATCTTTTACCACGCCCGCATTAAACAGTACCACGAGTTATTATATACAAACCAATGTATCCGGATGTAACAGTGCCAGAACACCCGTAACCGCTACCGTAATACCTAAACAGGATCCGGCATTTGTATATTCTTCCGGCACATTCTGTGTTACAGGTAGCAATCCTGCACCTACCCTTTCGGGAGGTAGTACGGGTACATTCAGCTCCTCACCTGCAGGATTGGTGTTTGTAAACACCAGTACCGGCGAAATAAACCTGGCAGCCAGTGCACTGAATACCTACTCTATCCAGTTCATTACCAATGGTACCTGTGCCTATACCAGCACGGCAAATATTACCGTTACCAATGCGCCCAACGCATCGTTCACCTATAGTGGCAGTCCCTATTGCCCGCAACAGTTATCCGCAGTTCCTGCATTCCCAACCGGTGCCAGTGCCGGTATTTTCAGTTCCACCACCGGACTCGTTTTTAAAAATACCAGTACCGGCGAGATAGACCTGAAAGCGAGTACACCCGGCAACTATACAGTTACCAATACTATTCCAGCTGGAGCAAGTGGCTGCGCCACCACAAGTGCCAGCGGTTCTATTACCATTACGGCTGAACCTACCGTATCGGCAGGGATCGATCAAACAGTTTGTTCGGGCATTGCCGTAAGCCTATCCGGCATTATCGGAGGTACCGCCACCAGTGCCAGCTGGTCGGGAGGCAGCGGCAGTTTCAGTAATGCCTCACAGCTAAACACACAATACACACCGGCAGCCAACGAAACCACCGTAAACTTGTATCTCACCACCAATACACCGGGTTCCTGCGCTGCTGCCAAAGACACGGTTGTATTGTACATCGTTCCTACCCCGGCTGCTCCTACCATCGCTGGTACCACTATCTGTGCCGGGCAGTCTACCACCTTAACGGCCAGCGCACCGGGCGGTAGTTATGGCTGGTATAACGCCGCTACAGGAGGTGTTGCTTTTGGATTGGGCAACAGTTATAGTACACCTCCACTGAACAATACCCAGACCTATTACGTACAGACCACCATCGCCGGTTGCAGCAGCAGCCGAACACCGGTAACCGTAACCGTAACACCCTTACCGACAGCACCTACGGTTGCCAACGCATCTATCTGTACCGGCAACACCGCCACACTCACGGCCACTGCTCCCGGCGGAACCTATCAGTGGTATGATGCTGCTTCGGGAGGTAACCTGTTAACATCAACCAGTGTTTTTGCAACACCTGCCTTATATGTATCCACTTCCTACTATGTACAAACAACGGTGGCAGGATGTACCGGTAACCGGTCGGTGGTAAACGTATCTGTAAATCCGGCCCCGGCTTTGCCAACTGTGTTGGGTACCACTATCTGTGCGGGTAACAGCAGCTTTCTTACGGCTACGGCACCCGGAGGAAATTACCAATGGTACGATGCTGCCGTTGGCGGAACCCAGGTAGCCAATAATAGCAGTTTTACAACGCCGGTATTGAATACCACCACTACCTATTATGTACAAACAACCGTTGCCGGTTGTACAGGAAACAGAACCGCTGTTACAGTAAACGTAACGCCGCTGCCTGCCGCCCCTTCGCTACAGGCGGCTTCGGTATGTGCGGGCAACAGTGCCTCACTAACCGCAACAGCACCAGGTGGAACCTATCAGTGGTATGATGCAGTTTCGGGTGGTAATCTGCTTAGTACAGGCAGCAGTTACCAAACAGCAATACTTAACAGCAGTGCTACCTACTATGTACAGACTACTGTCAATGGTTGTACAGGTGCAAGAGCAGCCGTTTCCGCAACGGTAATAGCCATACCGGCCCCGCCAACTGCAACCGGGGGTAGTGTATGTACCGGTAACAGCCTTACCTTAAACGCTACTGCACCCGGAGGTATTTATCAATGGTACGACGCCTTATCCGGCGGCACCCTGCTCGCATCTGCTACAAGCTATACAACGCCGGCACTTACCAGCAGCACCCACTATTTTGTGCAGACCACGGTATCTGGTTGTACCAGTACCAGAACCCAGGTAACCGCCACTGTTATTCCCATACAGGACCCGGCATTTACCTATCCTTCCGGTACGTTTTGTGTATCGGGCAGTAATCCTGTTCCTGTAATTGCAGGTGCCGGAACCGGTACTTTCAGTGCCTCACCTTCCGGACTTGTTTTTGTAAGCACAACCACCGGTGAAATTAATGTTGCGGCCAGTAAAACAGGATCCTATACCATACAATTCGTTACCAACGGCATTTGCGTTTATACCAGCTCGGTAACCGTGAACATTACCAACGCACCCAATGCTTCGTTCTCTTATAACAGCCCTTACTGTCCGCAGCAATTAACAGCCCTGCCGGATTTTCCGGTCCTGGCCAGTGCGGGTGTCTTTAGTGCTGCCAGCGGACTGGTATTTAAAAGCAACAGCACCGGCGAAATAGACCTGAAAAAAAGTACACCGGGCACCTATACCGTTACCAATAATATTGCTGCTTCCGGTGGTTGTATTGCAGCCAGCGCCAGTAATACGGTAACCATCAATCCCGAACCAACTGTTAATGCCGGTGCAGATCAAACGGTTTGTGCGGGTACCATTGTCAGTCTCACAGGTACCATTGGCGGAACGGCAACCGCTGCCGGCTGGTCTGGCGGCAGCGGCAGTTTCAGTACCACTTCGCAGTTAACAACCCTGTACACACCCGGCGTAAACGAAACCACCATTAAACTTTATCTCACCACAGATGATCCTGCGGGTCCCTGCGCAGCAGCAAAAGACAGTGTCAGCATTTTTATTATTCCCACACCCGCTGCACCAACAGTGAATACTGCAGCCGTTTGTGTAGGTAACACCGCTTTACTAACCGCTACTGCACCGGGAGGTAATTATGAATGGTACGCTGTTGCAACCGGAGGTACGGCTATCAGCAATACTGCAGTATATACTACACCGGTCTTGTCTGCCACTACTACTTATTATGTACAGAGCACGATTAATACCTGTACAGGACCAAGAGCAGCAGTAACCGTTACTGTATCACCCAAACCATCGATCAACAGTGCACCTGCCGGAGAAATCTGTTCTTCGCAGCCCCTAACTTACCAGATCCTGAGTGATCAACCCGGCAGTTCATATACCTGGAGCCGTGCCATAGTTGCCGGTATCAGTAATCCGCAGAGTGGTGCTCAAAGCGGCAGTACTATTAAGGAAGTGCTTACCAATACAACCGCTGCCGGTATACAGGTGCTTTACCAGATCATACCTGTAAACAATGGCTGCACGGGCGATACATTTACGCATACGGTGCTGGTAAAACCCACTCCTGCAGCACCTTCGCTTACCAACAGCACCCCTGTTTGTGTAGGCACGGCCCTATCCTTATTCGCAGGTTCGGTAACCGGGGCTTCCTATCAATGGTCGGGACCCAATAATTTTTCCTCTACCCTGCAAAATCCGGTGATCAATGATGTGGTACTTGCCTCGGCAGGAAACTACCAGGTTTCTGTTACCGTGAATGGTTGTACCAGTTTGCCCAGCATCAAAACAATTGCACCGGTTATTGCAGCACCTGCGGCCAGCAGCAATTCGCCGGTATGTGTGGGCAGTACCATACAACTCAGTACAGCAGGTTTAGCGGGCGCTAATTACCAATGGAGCGGTCCATTGGGATTCAGTTCTCTCTCCCAAAATCCATCACTTCCTTCTGCCGCTACCGGTAAAGCGGGCAAATATTTTGTTACTGCTTTTATCGCAGGTTGCGCGGGTCTGACAGACTCTGTCATCATTACTGTCAATACACCTCCCGATCCGCCCACCATCTTAACCAATTCTCCGGTATGTGTGCTGGACTCAATCGTACTGCAGGCAACCGGCACTACCAGTACCCGGTTCAAATGGTCTGGTCCCAATAATTTTTCTTCCGATACATCTTCGCCTGTTATCCGGAAAGCTTCTACACAGAATGATGGTACCTATAATGTAACTGCCAGCACACCTGGCTGTACCACTACAAGTGCCGCATCAACCACCGTTTTTGTGAACCTGATCCCCAATATTCAGGTGGTATCCAATAACGGGCCTTTATGCGAAGGCGGTACATTGTCCCTTTCTGCCAACAGCCTGGCAGGTTCCAGCTACCAGTGGGGCAGCAGTTCCGGGTTCCGGTCCGGCGATCAGAACCCCAGACTGGCTAATATCACCGCCGCTAATGGAGAAACCTATTTTGTAACCGCTACCAGAAATGGCTGTAAAGGTGATACAGCATTTACCAAAGTAACCGTAGTAAAACCCGCTGTAGCCAGTGCCGGCAGAAATGTTACGGTTTGCGCCAATAATGCTTCCGTTTTTCTCACTGGCAGTATAAGCGGAGAAGATACACAAACCGGCATCTGGACCAGTAACGGCAAAGGATCATTCGTCCCTGATGCCAATACTTTAACTGCCCTGTATGTTCCCGCCCCGGAGGATTCTGTGAAGCGTTCGGTATTACTTACGCTTACCACTACCAATAACAAGGTATGTGCAGTAACCAGTTCTTCCATGCAGATTGCAATTAACCCTGCCCCCTTTGTAAATGCCGGTTCAGATGCTGTTGTTTGTGCCAATGATTCTCTGATCAGCCTGCAGGGACTGGTAGGCAATGCCGGAAGCGGGCGTTGGCAGAGTTCCGGATCCGGAACCTTCAGCAGGGTGGATGCAGACCCTTTGCATTTTACGTATACCCCCTCGCGGGCAGATATACAGAAAGGACAGATCAGTTTTTACCTGACCTCAACCGATAATGGCAACTGCCTGGCTGTAAGAGATACCATTCAATACCTTATCCGGCCCATCCCGTATGTAAATGCAGGGGCTGATCTTATTTTATTTGAGAGAGAAACCTATACCCTCAATCCGCAGATTACAGGAACTGATCTGAGCTATCTCTGGACACCCGGAGACTACCTCAGCAGTACTACCATCCGGAATCCGGTACTGACCGCCACAAATAACCAAACCTATCGGATCAAAGTAACGGGAACGGGAAATTGTGTTGTAGAAGATGAGGTTTTTGTAAGGGTGCTGAAAGCGATCACCATCCCCAATATCTTCTCCCCCAATGGCGATGGTATTTATGATCTATGGTATATCCCTCAGTTAGCCAATTATCCCGGCTCCACCGTTGAGGTCTTTACCCGAACCGGACAGAAGATCTTCAGTTCTGCAGGCTACGACCGCCCCTGGGATGGCACATTTAATGGCAAACCGGTTCCGGTAGCTACCTATTATTATATTGTACGCCCCAATTTCAGGAACCTGCTTTTCTCCGGCTCGGTAACCGTGATCCGTTGAGAATTGGCTGGTGCAAACACAGATGTATCCGGGGGGCTGCATATCTTTGCAGTAACCATGAGCCTATACCCTTTACTTGATACCGTTTTCGAACCCGAACTATTAGAAGAACTGGAAGCCAAAGCCGAGCACCGTTTTGTTCCGGCTGGCACCAAGCTGGTGTCTATCGGACAAACCGTGAGACAGATCCCCATCCTCTTGTCCGGATCTATCAAAATCTCCAGGGTAGATGAGGAAGGCAAAGAATTACTGCTTTATTACCTGAACCCGGCCGAAAGCTGTGCCATGACTTTTACCTGCTGTATGCAGCAGTTCCCCAGCGAAATTGAAGCGGTTACAGAAGAAGATTC
>SCVK01000277.1 GCA_004297075.1 Chitinophagaceae bacterium | reverse complement strand
CGATTCACGCATTCACACCCCAATTCCTTACCTTTGATGCCCCTAAAAAGCCTCCAAATATAGTTTCTAACGCCCTAACAATTTGTTTAAAATTTTTTGATAGATGATGACCAGTGCCGAAATACGCCAGAAATTCCTTGATTTTTTTGCCTCAAAGGGCCATCGCATTGTGCCATCGGCACCGATTGTAGTTAAGAATGATCCCACGCTTTTATTCACCAATGCTGGGATGAACCAGTTCAAAGACTATTTTCTGGGCAACAAAAAACCGGAAGCATCCCGCATTGCGGATACCCAGAAATGTTTACGCGTAAGCGGTAAACACAACGACCTGGAAGAAGTAGGGGTAGATACCTATCACCATACCATGTTCGAAATGCTGGGTAACTGGAGTTTTGGTGATTATTTTAAAACCGAAGCCATTGCCTGGAGCTGGGAACTGCTGACAGAAGTATACAAATTAGACAAAGACCGTTTATATGTAACCGTTTTTGAAGGTGATCCTAAGGAAGGGATACCCGCTTCTTCCATCGCACTGGAAGAATGGAAAAAAATTGTACCGGAAGATCGCATCGTTTTCGGCAACAAAAAAGACAATTTCTGGGAGATGGGAGATACCGGACCCTGCGGCCCCTGTTCAGAAATTCATATTGACTGCCGCAGCGATGAAGAAAGAAAACTGATTCCTGGAAGAGACCTTATCAACAAAGATCACCCACAGGTAATTGAGATCTGGAACAATGTATTCATCCAATACAACCGTCTGAAAGATGGTAGCCTGGAACCACTGCCCTCCAAACATGTAGATACAGGCATGGGCTTTGAAAGACTGGTACGTGTGATCCAGGGAAAACAGAGTAATTACGATACCGATGTATTCACCGGCACCATTGCTGCCACAGAAAAGATCACCGGCAAAAAATACGATCACAGCGATAGCAAAGAAGCCATTGCCTTTCGGGTGCTGGCCGATCATATCCGTGCTATTGCCTTCACCATCGCCGACGGGCAATTACCCGCCAATAACGGTGCCGGTTATGTGATCAGAAGGATTTTGAGAAGGGCTGTACGGTATTATTATTCTTATCTCGATTACAAGCAACCCCTGTTATTTCAACTGCTGCCCTTGCTGGCCGATCAGTTCAGCAATGTATTTCCGGAACTGAAAAAACAGCTCGACTTTGTAAGCAAAGTGGTTAAGGAAGAAGAAGACGCTTTCCTCAAAACACTGGATAAAGGGTTAAAACGCATCGATGATATCATTGCACAATCCAAACAGCAGATAGAAGGTAAGGCTGCATTTGAACTGTTTGATACATTTGGTTTCCCCATCGATCTTACCCGTTTGATTGCTGCAGAGAACCAGCTTACGATTGATGAGAAAGGTTTTGAAGCAGAAATGCAGCAACAGAAAAACCGCAGCCGCGCAGCCGGCACCATTGATACAGAAGACTGGATAGTGCTCTCCGATACAGCAATGAACGAATTTGTAGGATACAATTCGCTCGAGATCAAAAGTAAAGTGATCAAGTACCGAAAAGTAAAAGCCAAAGGCAAAGAAGCCTACCAACTGGTACTCGAAGTCACTCCTTTTTATGCAGAAAGCGGCGGACAGGCAGGCGATACGGGCACACTGGATTTTGAAGGGGAAATAGTGGCCGTAACGGATACCAAAAAAGAGAATAACCTGATCATCCATTTTACCGATAGTTTACCCGCTAATATTCAGGCGGCTGTTATGGCTAAAGTAGATGGCAACCGGCGCCAGTCAACCGCCATACACCACAGTGCCACTCACTTACTGCACGCAGCTTTACGTAAAGTGCTGGGTACACATGTGGCACAGAAGGGAAGCCTGGTGAACGAAGAACAACTCCGTTTCGACTTTTCGCATTTTGCCAAGGTAACGGAGGAAGAGATCACGCAGATCGAAAGCATCGTGAATGAAAAGATCCGTGCAAATATTCCCGTATACATCAAAGAAATGAGCAAAGATGAAGCCGTAGCCATGGGTGCCATGGCTTTGTTTGGAGAGAAATACGGAGATATTGTACGGGTGGTGGTCATGGACCCCGCCTATTCCATCGAACTTTGCGGTGGCACCCATGTAGGGTATACCGGTGAACTGGGATTTTGTAAGATCAAACACGAATCTGCGGTAGCCGCCGGCGTAAGAAGGATAGAAGCCGTAAGCGGTAAAGCGGCAGAAGCCCTGATACACGAGCAGTTTGAAACGGTGAGCCAGATCCGCGAAGCACTGAAAAATCCGAAAGAGATCAGCAAAGCGGTAGAGGCATTACAAGCAGATAATAACGAACTGAGAAAACGCATCGAAAGTCTCGAAGCCAAACAACTCATCGTTACCAAAAATGAATTGCTATCGCAAACAGAAACCATTCAGGGAATCACGTTCCTCGGTGCAGTAGTGGAAGTTAGCAGTGCAGACAGCCTGAAGAAACTCTGTTTTGAAATGAAAACTGCCTTAACCAATTATGTGGTGGTACTGGCAGCACAGGTAGATGGCAAAGCGCAGGTAGCCATTTTACTGGATGAAGCGGTAAGTGTTTCCAAAGGGCTGGAAGCGCCCAAAATCATCAAGGAACAGGTGGCGGGCCTGATCAAAGGCGGCGGTGGCGGACAGAAAACACTGGCTACAGCAGGTGGACAGGATGCTTCTAACCTGCCAGCCGTGATTGAAAAAGTGAAAGCCTTACTGGTATAATCCTATTCTTTACTTTAGCCGCAGATACACAGAAAATCATCTGTGTATCTGTGGCTTTTTACTGCCTGTATATGACTACTCTCTTCTCCTCTCAACGACTGTTTTTCCGTGAATTTACGGAAGAGGATGCACCACTGGTTTATGCATTGAATAAAGACCCGGAAACACTCCGTTACCTGCACGAGTTGCCCACTACTGATGAAACGGTTGCTTTGGAAGTGATTACAAACAGAATTATACCGCAATACCAACAGTATGGTTATGGCAGGTGGGCGGTATTACTGAAAGAAAACAATGCATTCATTGGCTGGTGTGGTTTAAAATACCGGCCCGAAAGAAACGAAACCGACCTCGGCTACCGCTTTCTGCGTAGCTGCTGGGGTAAGGGGTATGCCAGCGAAGCGGCTGCCGCTTGTCTCCGATATGGTTTTGAACACTACCCACTTTCAATCATCACTGCCCGGGCGCATGTAGAGAACCTTGCTTCCCTGCGGGTGATTGAAAAATGCGGCATGCAGTTTAGCTGTCTGGAAGAAGTAGATGGCTGTCCGGTTAAAACCTACCAACTCCGCCATCCGGGCTTAGCCTGAATCTACCCCTGCCTTCTCTTACTGTTTAACCTTTTTTAACATTTCCGAATTGTTTCGTATTTGACAAATCTCCTACATTTGATCTACCAACAAATTCGTACATCTAAATTGTCTGTTATGAATAAGAGAATTTTACCCCTGCTCCTGCTGGCGATGGGTTGTATTACCCTTGCTACAGCACAAACCAAGGAGAAACCGAAAGTAAGCAAGGACCAAAGCATCACCATCCGTAAAAAAGGAGATGCCAAAGAAAAACTAACCATCGTAGTAGATGGCGATAACATTACTGTTAACGGCAAACCATTGGAAGATCTCAAAGACACGGATATCGAGATTCTGCGCAACAGCGATCATATGCGTGCCATCCTGCCCAAAATCAAGGGACGTTTGGCTCCCCTGGGCAGCCTGAAAATGATGGGCGATGATTTTCCTTTTGGCGGTAACCGCGCTTTCCTGGGTGTGGTAACCGAGAAGAATGAGAAAGGTGCTAAGATCACTTCAGTAGAAAAAGAAAGTGCCGCCGAAAAAACAGGTCTTATAAAAGATGATATCATTACCCAGGTAGGCGATAAAAAAATCGAGAACAGCGAAGACCTCTACGATGCTGTAGGTCAATACAAACCCGGTGATAAAATAACCATCAGCTATCTGCGCGATGGCAAACCTGCTACCGCTACTGCCACACTGGGTAAAAGTAAATCGGCTCAACTGCGGGTATTTAATATGGACAGGAACAACAATTTCAATTTCGAAATGCCCGACATGCCCCGTATCGATGGCCGCGATTTTAATTTCGATTTCAACTATAGCCGCAAACCACGCCTGGGAATTGGCATCCAGGACCTGGCAGAAGGCAAAGGCGTGAAAATCCTGGATGTAGAAGAAGATACACCCGCAGACAAAGCTGGTTTACAGAAAGACGACGTGATCACCGATATCAACGGTACAGCCGTTAATTCTGTAGATGAGTTGAAAAGCAAAGTAAAAGACCTGAAAGAAGGCGACAGTGTAAAACTCAGTTACCAGCGTGCCGGCAAAACGCAGACCGCGGAGATCCGGTTCCCAAAAAAATTGAAGACAGCTGAATTATAAATGGGTTACTGTGTAAATAGGTGTCAGGCCGCTGTAGCGTCCCAACACCTATTTGGATTTTTCTCATGTTCGCACCGCGCCATTCCTGGCGCGGTTTTTTTGGTCGGGACGCTAAAGCGGCCTGAACAAAAAAACCTCACACAAAATAAAACACACTTCCCTCAACTATCACCCACCCCATCTGTTCTTTGAAACACAACCCGCACACACTAACTTTATCTCTCAACCCTATTACATGAAAAAGCTATTAACCCTGATTTTCTTACTTGTTTCTGTTTGCTCCCAAGCACAGGTATACAATGCCAAACAACCCCTGGTACATACCTATTCCATTGTAGCCAGAGACGAAAAAACAGGTGAAATGGCCGTGGGTGTACAGAGTCATTGGTTCAGCGTAGGTACTTCAGTGCCCTGGGCAGAAGCAGGAGTGGGCGCCGTTGCCACGCAATCCTTTGTTGACAAATCTTATGGCCCCAAAGCACTCGCTCTGTTAAAAAAAGGATTTACACCGCAACAGGCATTAGACAGTCTTACCAAAGCCGACCCCGGAAAAGAGGTAAGGCAGGTAGCCATCATTGATAGCAAAGGAAATGTAGCAACACATACTGGCAAAAACTGTATTCAGGTAGCCAATCATATCAAAGGAACCAATTTCAGTGTGCAGAGTAATATGATGCTGGGCGACCAGGTTTGTGCCTTCATGGCCCGCTCTTTTGAGCAGTCAACTGGTAAACCCCTCGCCGAAAGGGTTTTACTCGCACTGGAAGCTGCACAAAAAGCAGGAGGCGATATCAGGGGCATGCAGGCGGCAGCCATCGTAGTGGTACCCGGTATCCCAACCGACAGCTGGAATAATAAATCAGTAGATCTGCGGGTAGACGATTCGCCCAAACCCCTGCAGGAGCTCAGGCGCCTGTTTAATGTGCAAATTGCTTACGAACACATGAACAGCGGCGATCTCGCTGTAGAAAAGAACGATATGGCCAAAGCCATGAACGAATACAATGCCGCCATGAAACTATTCCCCGCAAACCTGGAAATGCAATACTGGACAGCCATCACCCTCGCCAACAACAAACAGCTTTCCCAGGCCCTGCCCATGCTGAAGAGTATTTTTGCCAAAGACAGTAACTGGAAAGAACTCACCCGCCGCCTGCCACCCGTAGGGTTGCTCACCGTAACGGCCGGCGACCTGCAAAAGATCCTGTCTTTATAAACTGTTAAGGAAATCATACCCTTTCTGGCATCCATCTGCGAAATCATAGATACAATTCACGAAATCATGATTCAATCTGGTAAATAATCGCATTAATCTGCGGAATCATCGATTCAATCCGCGAAATCAGTGATCGAAATCAGTGATTAGGGCTATTTTTGCCACAACATGTCATGGAACGATAAATATGAAGCCGTTATCGGCCTCGAAGTGCACGCCCAGTTGGCTACCAGCAGTAAATTATTTTGCGGAGACAGCACCGCTTTTGGCGCGGCACCCAACACGCATATCAGTCCTATTACCATGGGGCATCCCGGCACTTTACCCAAGACCAACAAAAAAGCGGTAGAGTATGCTATCCGCATGGGACTTGCCTGCGGTTGTGAGATCGAGAAAGACAACTATTTTGCCCGTAAGAATTATTTCTACCCGGATCTTCCGAAAGGATACCAGATCTCGCAGCATACCACTCCAATCTGTAAAGGAGGGCATGTAACTATCCAAACATCGGATGGTGAGAGAAAAGTGCAGTTGAACCGGATCCACATGGAAGAAGATGCCGGTAAAAGTATCCATGACCTTGATGAGGCTTTTACCTGTATTGACCTGAACCGTGCAGGTACCCCACTGGTGGAAATTGTAACAGAGCCCGATCTGTTCTCTGCTGATGAAGCCTGGCAATATGTAACAGAAGTTCGCAGGCTCGTTCGCTGGATCGGGATCTGTGATGGGAATATGGAAGAAGGCAGCCTGCGTTGCGATGCCAATGTTTCTATCCGCCTGAAAGGCGAAACCAAACTGGGTACCAAAGTTGAAGTTAAGAACCTGAACTCGATCCGTAATGTAAAAAAAGCGATCGAGTATGAAATAGAAAGAATGGTGGCCCTGGTGGAAAAAGGCGGAACCGTACAACAGCAAACCCGCAGTTTTGATGCGACCACCGATACCACTTTCGCCATCCGCGATAAGGAAGAAGCCAATGATTACCGCTACTTTCCCGACCCAGACCTGGCTCCTTTTCATTTAACGGATGATTTTATCCAGACAGTGCAGTCGGCCTTACCTGCCTTACCTGCCGAATTAAAAAAACGGTACCAGTCTGCATACGGCTTAAGCGCCTACGACGCGGCCCAGTTATGCGATGAAAAAGAAACCACCGATTATTTCACAGCGGTGATCCGGCATACGAACCAGTATAAAGCAGTAGCTAACTGGATGCTGGGGCCCCTCCGCCAGTACCTGAATGAGAACGGAACTAATTTCGGAACCCTTACTCTACCGGCCGAACTGCTGGCAGAACTGATAAAAATGGTGGAAGATGGTAAGGTTAACTTTTCTGTAGCGTCTTCTAAATTATTACCGGCTTTACTGGCCGGCGAAGGCTCGCCCATGGTTATAGCAGAAAAAATGAACCTCCTGCAGGTAAGTGATAGTGCTGAACTGGAAGCCTGGGTAAATGGTGCACTGGAAAGTATGCCTGATAAAGTAGCCGAATATAAAAAAGGTAAAAAAGGATTGATCGGCCTGTTTGTGGGCGAAGTAAAAAAACGCAGCCAGGGAAAAGCAGATCCGAAAATGGTAACGCAGTTACTCGAACAGAAATTAAACAACTAAATTAGCGACGCTCATCTTCTATGCCGGAAGAATGAGACTGGCTAAACCCAATCATATGAAAAATATACTCTTTGTTTTAGTAACCTTGATTACCCTTTCTGCCTGTCAGGAAAAAAAATATGGTGCTTTTACCGTTAGCGGTAAAATAGACAATGCCACGGGCAAAAAGATCTTCCTGCAGGAATTGCCTTATGGTGGTCAGCAACCCATCATCCTGGATTCCGGTACACTGAAATCCAATGGCAGTTTCCAGTTACGCGGCATGGGTAAAGAAGAGGGTCTCTACCGCGTAGTGATCGAAAACGGACCCGATGTATTGCTGGTGAATGATGATAAAAGCATCAAACTGCAGATGGATCTCAATAATTACAGGGCCTACAAGATCGAAAACTCACCAGCCAGTGAAAGCCTGCATACGCTTTTCGAAGATTACCGCGGTAAAGATTCTGCCCTCTATGCAACATTCATGCAGTTAGATACCCTGCAGAAACAG
>SCVK01000276.1 GCA_004297075.1 Chitinophagaceae bacterium | reverse complement strand
TTACTGCCATTATC
This sequence comes from Chitinophagaceae bacterium, assembly GCA_004297075.1. Classification (GTDB taxonomy): domain Bacteria; phylum Bacteroidota; class Bacteroidia; order Chitinophagales; family Chitinophagaceae; genus Sediminibacterium. The sequence goes on along the minus strand of SCVK01000276.1, from coordinate 13,515 downwards.
GGTGGTTTGAATCACCTGCCGGTCAAATTTATTTCTTGTCAGTACCGGAGAACCGGGATTGTTATAGGCATCTGTGATATTGCGTTCATACAGTAAATTCAGGCTGTTAGTGGTACTGTTGTAACGGCTTACACGACCCAGCTGTCTGGAACGTGAAACCTCTGTTACCAATGCCAGTGACGCATCGCCCCAGGTAGTTCCGGAATAACGCATTTTGGTTTTGAACAATTCTTTGGCTTCGCCGGTGAAAGGCGCACTTAAGGCATATACGGCATCATGAAACTCCACTTGTTTTTTGATCAGGCCACTATCCAACGGCATGGCCCAGGTAATGGTGGCGGCTTCATCATCGCGCCAGTCAAATGCACGGGGTACATTCTGTGTATTATCATAACCCGAAGGAGTGCCTTCGGTAGAAGGTAATTCTGCGAGTACTTTTACTACTTTACCTGTCAGGTCTGTAATAGTAATGGTGGAGGGGAAACCAAATGAAGTAACGAGGTAAGAAAAACGTTTCCGGATGGTACGTACCATCATGTATTTTTTATCGGGCGATAAACTGAAACTGCTGATCAGTCCTGCTTTACCGATATTGGTTTCTGCGCCGTTTTTATTTTGTACCAGTTGTGTGGTAGCAAAGAACTCGAACAGTTGTTCATCGTAGGGGGACTTGATCAGGTCCTGGTAAGTGGGGCTGGGGGCCGCTTTACCCAGGCTCTGTTGAATCGTTGGGCCCTTGGGTGTAATAGGGCGTTTGGGTGCATTCGCTGCCGGCTGTGTGGTGGCTTTGTAAAGAATGGTATTGTCATCTACCCAGATAAAAGCAGTGCCCAATACGGTATTTACCGCCTGTTTATTGATTTTCGTTGCTTTTTTGGTAGCCAGATCAATTACGTACAGGTCTACCCGGCTGCCCGTGGTATTGGTAAAAGCAATTTTGGTTTCCGAAGGACTCCAGCTGGCATTACCTGCCAGCAAATTGGCAGGTAAACCTGCTATCGCAAACTCCTGGTTGTTCTTGATATTTTTCAACCGGAAATTATTCACGAAAAACTGACGGCTGGGAGAAAAATTGTTGGGGTTCAAACGCAGACCGGCAATGCGGCTTTCGGGTTGTCCGAGTTCTTCCACGGTGGGGTAGGAATTGCGTTCGCTCAGCAACATCCATTCTCCTTTACTGTTTATGCGAACGGCAGGCGTAGGTTTTGCCAGTAACAGATCGGCAACCTCTTTAGGGGGCAACTGGTAACTGGTGGCATCCTGCGCTATGGCAAAACCAAAGGCAAATAACAGCAACAGCAGTGCAGTGATTTTTCGGGTGTATCTCATGATAGTGTAGTTTGTATAGTAGATATTATTGGTAAACGCGTACATAATCCACTTCCATTCTGAGTGGGTAGATCTTTTCATCCACGCCTTTCTGTCCGCCCCAGTCACCTCCAACGGCCACATTCAGTAAAAGATGAAAAGGTTTATCAAAAGGCCAGGCTTCTTTACCGCTATGTTCATTTTTGAAAGTGAAATATGCTTTGCCATCTACCAGCATGGTAATGCTTTCTGCGTCCCAGTCTAAAGAATACAGGTGAAACACTTCACTGCAATCGGGCACCAGTGTGGTAGCTGTTTTCTGTGTGCCGATGCTATGAAAATATTTTTTGGTGTGTGCCGATGCATGTATCACCCCCTGGTTATACCCTACATGTTCCATGATATCAATTTCTCCGTCATCGGGCCATTTAAGAGGGGAAACCGAAGCCAGCATCCAGATGGCGGGCCAGGTACCGAGTCCTTTAGGTATACGGGCCCTGACATCAATATGACCATAGGTCCAGTCGCCCTTGCCCTTGGTTACCAACCTGGCAGAAGAGTATTCATTGTTTTCTGTCTTTTCTTTTCTGGCTTCAATAATCAGATGCCCTTTCTCTACCCGGGCATTGTTCAGTTTCCTGTTGGTATAATATTGCAGTTCATGGTTGCCCCAGCCATGTCCGCCTACATCGTAGTTCCATTTGGTAGAATCCGGTAAACCGGTATAATTGAACTCATCGCTCCAGACCAGTTTTTTCTTTGTCTGGGCAGTTACCTGCAGACAGGTTAAGAAGCAAAGTGTTACAAAAATAACAAGTGTAAGTTTTTTCATAAAGCAAGGTTATTTGGCTTACCAAGATACTGACAAAACCCGCTTTTAACGTGGGCAGGACTGTTTAACGCAAAAAAATTTGCGGGTAAAAGCGAATGGCTTTACTTTTGTGTCCTGTTATGAAAAGATTTGCACATACACACCACCATCATTTCTTACCCCAGGGGTAGGCTATTGGTGTTTTGTGCTGGTTCACAATAAAACATTAAAGGGCTTACCGGATCGGTAGGCCCTTTGTTATTGCCCCCATCCCCTGAAGGGGGGCTATCATTCTTCAGGGAAAAAAACAGGCATTAGCCCAATGGTATGAAAGAAGGTATGCAAAACAGCCCGGCCCAGGCAGGCGACAAATTGAAATTAGCGATCCAGAAAAGCGGCCGTTTACACGATGACTCCATCCGTTTGTTGAAGGAATGTGGTATCGATATCAGTAATGGCGTAAACAAACTGAAAGCAGAAGCCAGCAACTTTCCCATAGAAGTCTATTTTCTGCGCGATGATGATATTCCGCAATATGTGGAAGATGGCGTGGCCGATATCGGTTTTGTGGGAGAGAACGTGGTATATGAAAAGAAAAAGAAAGTGACCGTTGCCGAGAAACTGGGTTTTGGCAAATGCCGTTTGAGCCTGGCCATCCGTAAAAGCGAAACCTATACGGGTGTGCAATACCTGGCGGGTAAAAAAATTGCTACCAGTTACCCGGTGATCCTGGGTGATTACCTGAAAGAAAACGGGGTAGATGCCGAGATCCACGAGATCAGCGGTAGTGTAGAAATTGCCCCGGGCATTGGCCTGGCCGATGCCATCTGCGACCTGGTAAGCAGTGGCTCCACCCTGTTTATGAACGGACTGAAAGAAACAGAAAGTATCCTGCAATCGCAGGCCGTACTGATCAAAAACAAAGGTTTGTCGGCAGAAAAAGAACAGCTGATCTCTCGCCTGCTGTTCCGTGTACAATCTGTGAAGAAAGCCAAGAACAACAAATACATATTGCTTAACGCACCTAATGACAAACTGAAAGAGATCATTGCTTTGTTACCCGGTATGAAAAGTCCTACGGTATTGCCTTTGGCCGAAGAAGGCTGGAGCAGCGTTCACAGCGTACTGAATGAGAATGATTTCTGGGATATCATCGAGCAACTGAAAGCTGCCGGGGCGCAGGGAATTCTGGTGGTGCCGATTGAGAAGATGATTGTGTGAGGCGTGAGGCGTGAATCGTCATATGTGAGTCGTCAGAGAAAAAACTCACGTCTGACGACTGCCGTCTCGCGAAAACCTTGAAACTGTAATTATGAAAATTGTACAATACCCGAAAAAAGCCGACTGGCCACAATGGCTGCAACGTCCTGCCATTGATAACAGTTCGCTGCAGGAGAAAGTAAAAGCCGTGATGAAGGAAGTGAAACGGAACGGTGATGCGGCCGTAAAACAGTTTACCCAACAGTTTGATGGGGCCGTGCTCGACGATTTTGCGGTTTCTGAACAAGAGATCAGCGAAGCGGCTTCCTTGCTTTCCGATGTATTAAAACTGGCCATTCAGCAGGCAGCAGCTAATATTACATTGTTTCATACCAGACAAACAGCGGCGGTAGAAGTGGTGGAAACCATGCCCGGTGTGCAATGCTGGCGTAAGAGTATTGGTATTGAAAAAGTAGGTCTCTATATCCCCGGTGGTACGGCCCCCTTGTTCTCTACCATACTGATGCTGGCCATTCCGGCAAAGATTGCGGGTTGTAAACAGGTAGTACTTTGTTCGCCTCCCGGTAAGGATGGAAAACTGCATCCGGCTATTTTGTATGCAGCCAGCATTACGGGCATCACATCGGTATACAAGATCGGTGGTGTGCAGGCGATTGCTGCAATGGCCTACGGAACAGCAACCGTACCACAGGTATATAAAATTTTTGGTCCGGGTAACCAGTATGTAACCTGCGCCAAACAGCTGGTGCAACAGGAAGGCATTGCCATTGATATGCCCGCGGGCCCCAGTGAAGTATGTGTGCTGGCCGATGATACAGCCAATGCAACTTTTGTAGCGGCCGATCTGTTAAGTCAGGCAGAACACGGCGCAGATAGCCAGGTATTACTGGTATCTACATCTGCCACATTGGTAGAGCAGGTGCAGGATGAATTAACCAAACAACTGGCACAGTTATCCCGGAAGGAGCTGGCTGCCAAAGCGCTGGAGAACAGCACGGCTATTCTGGTGCAGGATCTGGCAGAAGCCATCGCACTGGTTAATGAATATGCAGCCGAACACCTGATCATTTCCTGTAAGGATGCGGATGAGCTGGCAGAACAGATCGTGAATGCCGGATCGGTATTTCTCGGTAATTATTCGCCGGAGAGTGTGGGCGATTATGCCAGCGGTACCAATCATACCTTACCTACCAACGGTTTTGCCAAAGCCTATAGCGGCGTAAGTGTAGATAGTTTTGTGAAGAAAGTAACTTACCAGAAATTATCGCAGCAGGGTTTGAATAATATTGCATCAACGGTAGTATTGATGGCAGAAGCAGAAGGCTTGGATGCACATGCCAATGCAGTTCGCGTTCGGGCTGCTTACCCGAAAGCTGAAAACTGATATGACATGTATACATACGCACTCATACCAAAAGAAGAGATCAACAGTATCATTCCCATGCTGCAATTATTGAATGCTGATATACCAGAATCTGTTCTCAGGGAAAGGCTGGCTGAAATGGTGCAGCGTGGTTATGAATGCCTGGGTGTTTACGACGGCAGGAAACTGATCGGCATCTGCGGTTTGTGGATACTGGTTAAATATTACGTAGGCCGCCATATTGAGCCCGATAACGTAATGATACTGCCCGAATACCGTAACAAAGGCATCGGGGAGGAGATGATGAAATGGGTATATGCTTACGGACAATCCAAAGGTTGTGTGGCTTCGGAACTGAATTGTTATGTAACGAACAGCGGCGGACAAAAATTCTGGGCCAACGAAGGATATAAAATACTGGGTTTTCACTACCAGAGAAAACTATAACAGATCTCTCAAAAGAATAAAGTAAAAATTATGTCATTTGATCTTACTAAACTGGTTCGTTCCAATATCCAAAAACTGGTGGCCTATTCTTCTGCCCGCGATGAATTCAGCGGCGAAGCCAAAGTATTCCTCGATGCCAACGAAAACAGCCTGGGTTCACCTTTACTGAAATGGTATAACCGTTATCCTGATCCGCACCAGCGTGCCATTAAACAGAAGCTGAGTGTGATCAAAGGCATTGCACCCGAACATATTTTTCTCGGCAACGGCAGTGATGAATGCATTGACCTGCTTTTCCGCTGTTTCTGCGAGCCGGGTAAGGATAATGTGATCATTTGTCCGCCTACTTATGGTATGTATGAAGTGAGCGCCAATATCAATGATGTAGTGGTGAAAAAAGCGCCTTTACTCGAAGATTTTCAGCTGGATCTCGTACACCTTGAAACACTGGTAGATGGCAATACCAAACTGATCTGGCTCTGCTCGCCCAATAATCCTACCGGCAACGCATTGAACAGAGTAGATATTGAAACGGTACTGAATAATTTCAACGGCATTGTGGTGGTGGATGAAGCCTATATCAATTTTGCCAAACAGAAATCTTTTATACAGGAACTGACAGACTATCCCAACCTGGTGGTGCTGCAAACCCTGAGTAAAGCCTGGGGATTGGCGGGCCTGCGTTTGGGCATGGCTTTTGCTTCTGCTGCTATCATAGAAGTGCTGGATAAGGTAAAACCACCTTACAATATCAACCAGGCCACACAGGAGCTGGTATTAAAAGCACTGGATGAAGTAGGACAGGTGAACGATATGATCCGTTTGCTGGTAGATATGCGCGAGGCATTGGCAGAAGTGTTCCGTTCGATGCCTACGGTGGAGAAGGTATATCCTTCGGATGCCAATTTTCTGCTGGTAAAAATCAAAGAAGCCCGCAAGATCTATGAATTCCTACTGGGGAAAGGCATTGTGCTTCGCGACAGGAGTAATGTAACCCTCTGCGAAGATTGCCTGCGCATCACTGTAGGAACAGAGCAGGAAAACACCTTACTGGTAGATGCCATGCAGGATTGGTACGCACAATAAACAAACCGTGGAGGTATCTGTTTTCCGTTGTAAATTCAACCCCTAATTAACCACATATGAAAAAAAACGTTTCTGTATTCACGCTTTTCCTCGCTATGGCAGGACTTAGCGGTATAACTGCAAATGCATCCGACTCACTTACGCTTGCCAAACCCGTTGTAGTGGTGGCCGATGCTGATAACGCGGGTTTAAAACTGCCTGCCGGTTTTGGTGCACTGAAAGTAGCCGATGGTATTGGCCGTGCCCGCCATATAGCGGTTACCGCCCAGGGCGATGTATATGTAAAACTGATGAGGTTGGCAGATGGTAAAGGCATTGTACGCTTACGCGATACCAATGGAGATGGTAAGGCTGAAGATATCTCCAGCATGGGTAACTATGGTGGAACCGGGATCGCTATTAAAAATGGTTATCTCTATGCTTCTTCCGATGAGGAAGTGTTTCGTTATAAACTCGATGCCAAAGGGGAAGTAGTTAGTCCGCTGCAGCCTGAAAAAATCATTATCGGACTGATTAACCGCCGCCAGCACGAATCCAAATCTATCACGCTGGATAACAATGGCAATATCTATGTAAATATTGGTGCCTACTCTAATTCCTGTCAGGAGCGCGACAGGCAGCCGGGTTCACTGGGCAGAATGCCTTGCCCTATCCTGGATTCTGCCGGGGGGATCTGGCAGTTCAAAGCTGATAAGTTGAACCAGACTTATGGTGACGGGATAAGATATGCAACAGGTTTACGTAACGTGGTGGGCCTTGACTGGAACAACCAGATGAACCAGTTGTTTGTAATGCAGCACGGACGCGATGACCTGCATAACCTGTTCCCTTCCCTCTACACCCAGCAGCAGAATGCAGACCTGCCCGCAGAAACCATGTATGCTTTGAAGAAAGGAGATAATGCCGGCTGGCCTTATGCCTATTACGATCCTTTCAAAAATAAAAAAATGCTGGCACCTGAATATGGCGGGGATGGTATAAAAGAAGGCAGCCAAGAATATATTGATCCGGTAGTAGCGTTCCCGGCGCATATGGCCCCCAATGCAATGTTGTTTTACACCGGTTCTATGTTCCCTGCTAAATACAAAAACGGCGCATTCATTGCCTTTCACGGTTCCTGGAACCGTGCACCTTTACCGCAGGAAGGCTATTATGTGGCATTTGTACCTTTCGAAAACGGCAAACCCGGTAAATGGGAAATTTTTGCCAATGGTTTTGCAGGCATAGAAGTAGTTACCGGTACCAGGGGGGCGCAACACAGACCTTCCGGGCTGGCAGAAGGACCTGATGGCTCGCTATATGTAGCAGATGATGCCAAAGGAACCATTTACCGAATTGTTTACACAGGCAAATAAAAAATAGATGAAGAGAATATTGATCCTGTCTGCAGCCGCTTTCGCCTGTATGGCATTTCAGACAGCTCCTAAAAAACCGCTGCCGGCTAAACCGGCAGCGGTTGGTTCTGCTAATTCGATAAGTGCTTCTTTACAAAGAGGTAAACAGGTATATACCACCACTTGCCTTGCCTGCCACCAGGTAGATGGAGGCGGTGTACCCCACCTGAACCCTCCGCTGGATGGTGCTACCGGCGTAGTAAGTAAAGACAAAACCCGCCTGGTACGCATTGTACTGAAAGGACTGGATGAAAGGGTGGAACTGGATGGCGAATATTATAGTAACAATATGGCGGCACATACGGATCTTTCTAACCAGCAGATCGCAGATGTGCTCACGTATATCAGGAACAGCTGGACCAATAAAGCCGATGCAGTAACCGTAGCAGAAGTAAAAATGATCAGAGCTAAAATCAAATAAGTATGGTAAGCAGTAAAGCGGGTACGCCAGCTAATACACCCGCAACGGAACAGGGTGGTAAAAGAATTCTGTTTGTTGACAGGGATGGTGTGGTATTGCAGGAGCCACCGATCGATTTTCAGGTGGATAGTATTGATAAAACCTCTTTTGTACCGGGAGCTATTACGGCCCTGTCGAGAATAGCGGCTGAGCTGGATTATTATAAAGTGATGGTGACCAACCAGGATGGACTGGGAACGGATTCTTATCCTGAAAAAGATTTTCATCCCTATCATGATCTCATGCTTCGTGTACTGGAGGGAGAGGGTTTTGTGTTTGATGAGATGATCATTGATAAAACCTTTGCGAGCGAGAACCAGCCTACGCGTAAACCGGGTACGGCATTGTTGCAGCATATCATCAACAACCCCGAATTTGATCTGGCTCATTCTTTTGTGATCGGCGATCGTTGGAGCGATATAGAACTGGCCAGAAACCTGGGCTGCAAAGCCATTTACCTGCACTCATCTCTGCACCAGCTAACCGAGGCACAGGAAGCGGCCCTGCGCCCCACCATTGCTTTTGAATCGGATAACTGGGCAGATGTATATAGTTTTCTGAAACTGGGTTTGCGTAAAGTGGTACATGAACGTAATACTAACGAAACAAAGATCCATGTAGCACTGAACCTGGATGGAAACGGGAAAGCGAATATCAGTACCGGCATTGGTTTTTTTGATCATATGCTTGACCAGATCGCGCGTCATGGTAAAATGGATCTGACCGTGATCACGAAGGGCGATCTTCACATTGATGAACACCATACCATCGAAGACACTGGTATTGCCCTCGGAGAAGCATTTGCGCTGGCCCTGGCAGATAAGCGGGGCATGGAGCGGTACGGTTTTGCTTTACCCATGGATGAAGCTGAAGCCAAAGTGCTGATCGATTTCGGTGGCCGTAACTGGATCGTATGGAACGCGGAATTCAAGCGGGAAAAAGTAGGAGAAATGCCTACTGAAATGTTTTTCCACTTCTTCAAATCATTCAGCGATGCGGCTAAGTGTAACCTCAATATCGAATGCAAAGGAGAGAATGAACACCATAAAATAGAAGCCATCTTCAAAGCCTTCGCAAAAGCCATCAAAATGGCCGTTAAGCGGGACCCCTTGTCTGATTTCCTGCCCTCTACGAAGGGAGTTTTGTAGAGGGCAGTCTGGAGTTAGGAGTCTGGAGTTAGGAGTACATGTATAACCAACTCCTAACTCCAGACTCCAAACTCCTAACTAATCCTACCCCGCTCTCTTCCATACTTCCGTTCTTCCCAATAGGGAAATGCCGATATAGCCCCGCAGGCTCAAAGTCTGTGCGTCTTTCAGTTTGATATAGCTTTTGTATTCTTTTCCGTTCTGCGGATCGTAGATGCGGCCGCCGCTCCATTCTCCGTCATCGTATTTGAAATGTTTGAGAATTACCGAACCGAGTAATGGTTTGTTTCTCAGAGAGGGGTCGGGATTATTCACGTCTAATTTCGGGTTGCCTTTGGGGCCGTTGGGTTCCTTCATCCAGTAGAGCTTGCCGAAATATTGATCTCCTTCTTTGTAGATCTGTATTTTTCCCTGTCCATTCGAGCTGAGCCAGATCCCTACAATATCATCGGCACTGCCGGTAGCGGCCAGTAAACCGGTACAAAAGAAAAATGCCACCAGGGTAAATAATTGTTTCATAAAAATGATTTCCGTTTTATTTGTTGAGATAAATAGTTCCGTCTTTCATTACCATCGCTGTTTTTCTGATCAGGGAAATATCAACCGAAGGATCTCCCTCTACCGCTATCAGATCGGCGTATAATCCTTTCCTGATCCGACCGATGGTATTGCCATATCCAAACATATCCGCATTCACAGAAGTGGCACTTTTCAATACATCCAGTGGCTTCATTCCATAGGCTACCATGGCTTCCATCTCCCTGGCATTATCGCCATGGGCATATACCCCCACATCCCCTCCAAACACGATCGTAACTCCTTTCTGCAAAGCCAGGGTAAAAGCCCTGCGTTTGTTGGTGATTTTCTTGGGCTCCGGTAAACTGCCTTTTTTCCAACCATCATATTCACTGGTAGCTTCTGAAGCACTCAGGGTAGCGCAATAGCCTACTTTGTGTTGTAGCATCAGGTCAAAAATTTCGGCGGTAGCATTATCGCCATGTTCAATGGTGCTTACACCCGCCAGAATAGCGCGGCGCATGCCTTCTTCCGAACCGGCATGGGCCACCACTTTGCGGCCACTGCTGGCCGTAACGGCTACAATGGTTTTTAATTCATCAAGGGTGAAAGTAGGTTCCGGTTTTTTGCTATCCAGTCCCCAGCGGTAATCTGCATATACTTTGATCAGGTCGGCCCCGTTGCCGATCTGTGTCCTGGTTTCTTTGATCAATGCATCTACACCATCCGCTTCAGCGGCACCCCTGATGAGGGGGTGATCTGTATTTTTCAGTTTGGGTCCGTAACTGCCGGTGGCCACAATGGCTTTGGTGGCAACGATCATTCTGGGTCCGGGAATGATGCCTTTTTCGATGGCGGTTTTTAAACCCACGTCATCATAATCTGCACCTTCTGTTCCCAGGTCGCGTACAGTGGTAAAACCCGCCAGCAGCGTTTTGTTGGCATGTACCACGGCACGGGCCGTTCTTTCGGCGCGGGACTCATTCAGTACCTGTTCGTCCCATTGGGTTTCATTGTAAGGGTGGAGTAGGAGATGCGAATGTCCTTCGATCAACCCGGGCAAAAGGGTTTTGCCTTTTAATTCGATGGTCCTGAAAGGCTGTTCCGGCTTGATACTGGCTGCTTCGCCCACTGCTATGATCTGGTGTTGTTTTACCAGTACGGCCCAGTTGGTATGCATCGTTTCTCCATCGAATACCCTTTCGGGCTTTAGCAGGATAGCGGTATCCTGTGCGATAATACCGGTAGCCGGCAGGAGGGAAAACAGCAGTAGAACAGCGGATCTTCTCATAAATGGATTATTAGGGTGAAGTTAACAAAGGTTCCAGCCCGCCTAAAAAAAATTTGGTTTTACAACGATTCTGCTACAACTTTGCCAGCAATGAACCAGATCACAAACAAATATTGGTGGTGGCATACAAACTCCGTTCGGGGATTGTAATGGCATAGCCAGTACTTTTTGAATACTATTCAGAACCCCGACAGAGATTGTCGGGGTTTTTTATTATCCCTGGTTCCCCGAAAGGGGAATGACCAGGGGAGATTGATCACTTAGCCGCTTTACAAAAGCGCTGTAAATGCCCGCAAGGGTTGGGTGAAATATGAAGAAGATAACACTACAAACACAATGCAGGAAAATGCTGGGCGACCTGTTTACGCCGGTAGGTATTTACCTGCGCCTGCGCGATCGTTTCCGTGATACGGTACTGCTCGAAAGTACCGACCACCATGCCGCAGAGAACAGTTATTCGTTTATCTGTATCAATGCCATTGCAGGCATCCAGATCAGTTCGGCAAAAAATATGGAATACAAACTGCCCGGCCAGAAACCTGAGCAACTGAACATTCAGGCTACGTCCGAAGTACCTGATCAACTCTGGTCCTTTATGCAGCGTTTTGACACACAGGAGCCCGCGATGAAAGAGGGTAAGTTTGCGCAAGGACTGTTCGGATACACCACATTTGATGCCGTGCAGTTTTTTGACACCATTCAGCTGCATACAGCCGCGGGTGCAGATCCCGCTATTCCGCTGATGCGTTATCGCCTGTACCAGTATGTGATCGTGTTCAATCATTTCAAAGATGAACTGTTTATCTGCGAGAACCTGGTGCCCGGACTGGACTCGGAACTATCTATTGTAGAATCGCTGATCAAGAGTAAGGATGTGCCGGTGTTCCCTTTCAAAAGCCAGGGCGAAGAGTCTTCTAATATGACCAATGAGGAATACAAAGACATGGTGCAGAAAGGCATCCAGCGTTGCATGCGTGGGGATGTGTTCCAGATCGTACTCAGCAGAAGGTTTCAGCAGCGCTTTACCGGTGATGAGTTTAATGTGTACCGCGCTTTGCGAAGTGTGAACCCTTCGCCCTATTTGTTCTTTTTTGATTATGGCGATTATAAACTGATGGGCTCATCTCCCGAGGCACAACTGGTGATCCAAAATGGCAAAGCCATTGTTCATCCCATTGCCGGTACGTTTAAACGCAGTGGCGATGACCAGGTTGACCGGGAAATGGCAGCCAAACTACTGGCCGATGCCAAAGAGAATGCAGAACATGTGATGCTGGTAGACCTTGCCCGCAATGATCTCAGCCGCTCCTGCGATGAAGTGGAAGTGAGCCAGTACCGCCAGGTGCAGTATTACAGTCATGTGATTCACCTCGTAAGCGAGGTAACGGGTAAAGTGCGCAAAGGCCAGAATCCCTTTGAACTGCTGGCCAAAACTTTTCCTGCAGGCACGCTGAGTGGCGCACCCAAGTTCAAAGCCATGGAGATCATTGATGCGTATGAACCTACAGCCAGAAGTTATTACGGGGGTGGTATCGGTTTTATCGGTTTTGATGGCAGCTGTAACCATGCCATCATGATCCGCACCTTCCTGAGTAAAAACAATACGCTGGTGTACCAGGCCGGTGCAGGTGTAGTGGCCGCGAGCGTGCCGGAGAGTGAATTGCAGGAAGTAAATAACAAATTGAATGCTTTGAAAAAAGCGATAGAGATAGCAGAAACCATTTAGTTCATGTACCAGTTAATAACAGGTTAAGCAAACAGCACCATGAAAATATTAGTATTTGATAATTACGATTCGTTCACATACAACCTGGTTCACCTGGTAGAAAAGATCACGCATGGTAAAGTAGACGTGTACCGGAATGATGAATTACCCATGGAAAAAGCGAAAGAATATGATAAGATCATTCTCTCTCCGGGTCCGGGTATTCCTTCCGAAGCGGGTATGTTATTGCCACTGATCAAGGAATACGCCTCCACCAAATCCATACTGGGTGTTTGTCTTGGCCACCAGGCCATCGGCGAGGCGTTTGGGGGCAGTCTCACTAACCTGTCAACCGTATATCACGGCGTAGCCACCCCGATTCAACTGATCAGTCAAACCCCAGAAAACTCACCACTCACTACTCACCCTTCACGAAACAGTGTCTTTGCCGGCCTGCCCGATGAGATCGTTGTGGGCCGCTACCATAGCTGGGTGATCAATGAAAAGAATTTTCCGGCTGAGCTGGAAATAACTGCCCGTGATGCCAATAACTATATCATGGCTTTGCAACATAAAACATTTGATATACAGGGCGTACAGTTTCACCCCGAAAGTGTACTTACACCCGATGGCGAAAAAATGATACGTAACTGGTTAAATAAATAAGGATGAAAAAGATTTTACAATACCTGTTTGAATACAAAACATTGCCGAGGGAACAGGCCAGGGAAGTGCTGATCAATATGTCGCGCGGACAGTATAATG
>SCVK01000275.1 GCA_004297075.1 Chitinophagaceae bacterium | reverse complement strand
ACCCGTGATCAGTTTATACAACCATAAACTGGCCCCCGATGCCGATGACCTGGCTGCACTGGATATTATGCTCTTTGATGTACCTGATGTGGGCAGCCGCTTTTATACCTATCTCTGGACCTTGACCCACCTCATGGAAGCCTGTGCAAAACAGGGCAAAAAACTGGTGGTGCTCGACAGGCCCAATCCCATTTCCGGTAATATGGAACTGGCCGAAGGGCCTATGCTGGAGGAGGCACAGGCTTCTTTTATCGGCCGCTGGCCCATGCCCATCCGGCATAGCTGTACGCTGGGAGAACTGGCTTTGTATTTCAATCAAACCCGGCAGATCCATTGTAACCTGGAAGTGATCAAATGCGGTGGTTGGGAAAGAAATCAGTTCCAGCCCGACTGGGGCGTACGTTTTGTACCCACGTCGCCCGCCATACAAAGTTTTGAAAGTATGTTGCTCTACCCGGGTCTCTGCCTGCTCGAAGCCACCAATATCAGCGAGGGCCGTGGTACGGAGCTGAGTTTTTGTGCTGCGGGGGCACCCTGGATCAAGGGAGAATCCATTGCCGGCATCCTCAACGAAATGGGACTGGACGATGTGCTTGCCACACCCATACATTTTACCTCCACCGATCCCAACACCAAATACTGTGGCGAAAAATGCAGTGGCATTGCACTGGAAGTAAGAGAGCCCGCCTATTTTCAATCCGTTTCCTACGGACTCATCCTTATCCGCCTCATCAAACAACTATACCCCCAACCCTTTGCCTGGAAGCCCTATATCACCATGGTAAACCCCACCGGCCAGCAGCATCTGAACAAACTGCTCGGCATCGCCAACAGTGAAGCGCTGTTTGAACTGCCTTTACCGCAGTTTATTGCCGCTGTTACCAGGCTTACACAGTGTAGAGGGTGGAAAGAGGAGGTGAAGGAGTTTTTGTTGTATTGAACAGATGAACAGACGAGCAAGGAACAGACGAACCGATGAATGGATGATATATTTTTAGTGTGTACTGCTTCATTTAAAAAAACGACTACTTTCCCATCATTTCAGATTTTATCCCTTCGACATTCGATGTTCGATGTTCGGCGTTCGTTATTCGATATCCGCCCTCCTCCGATCCTTGCTCTTCCGTTCCTTGCTCGTCTGTTCATCTGTTCCCCTGTTCATCTGTTCAAAGCTTTCACCTCTCCCAACTCCCTGATCACCACACTCGCCACCATACAACCAAAAATGGCCGGCATATAACTGATGGTGCCGATGATGGATTTTTTGGGAAAGGCTTTCTCTGTAACAATGATGCGCTCCTGTTCTACCGGCTCGGCGCTGAATACCACGGTTAATCCTTTGCGTATTCCCTGCGCCCGCAGTTTTTTACGCACATAGGCGGCCAGGTTACACTGGTAGGTTTTGGAGATATCAGTGATGACTACCTGCGAGGGATCTACTTTGCCTCCCGCGCCCAGCGAACTTACGATCGGGATATTTCTTTCCTTGCAGGCTTTGATAAAATGCACTTTGGGCGAAAGGGTATCGATGCAATCCACGGCATAATCGAATTGGCCCTTATCCAGCAGATCGCGGGTGATCTCTTCTTTGATATAAATGGATAACACGGTCAGCTCCAGTTCGGGATTGATATCTTTTAAACGCTCCGCCATCACTGCTGCCTTGCCCTTTCCGGCGGTGGAATGCAGGGCGGGGATCTGGCGGTTGGCATTGCTCAGGTCTACCGTATCGGCATCTACAATGGTCATTTTACCCACCCCTGCCCGGGCAATCATTTCGGCGCAGATGCCACCTACCCCGCCCAGGCCCACTACCAATACATGCTTGCGCATCAGGGTCTCTATCTTTTCATCGTCCAGCAGCAATTGGGTACGGCTCATCCAGTAAGGGATCATATCATTCTATGGTTTACAAAGTGGGTTGTACGAATTGGCGTACATTAGTTTGCAAAAATGTAGCTCCTATGCGGTTTATAAAAATATTTTCACTGGCGGTACTGGTAAATCTTTCATTTGGGTTGGCCGCACAGCAACCCGCTATCCAGGTGCTCCAATCGGGTAAAAAGATCAGTATCCGCGGTTTGAGTGTGGTAAGTGATGAAGTGATCTGGGCCAGCGGCAGTAAGGGTTCGGTGGCCCGCTCGGTAGACGGGGGTAAAACCTTTACCTGGACCACCGTTCCCGGCTACGAGAAAAATGATTTCAGGGATATTGAGGCTTTTGATAAAAATACGGCCCTCATCATGGCCATTACAGAACCCGCCGCCCTGTTAAAAACCACCGATGGCGGACAGAGCTGGAAAAAGGTTTTTGAAGACACCACAAAGGGGGCTTTTTGGGATGCAATGGATTTTTCCGATTCCAAAATAGGTATGCTCATTGGCGATCCCATCCAAAACAGGTTTTACCAGGCCATTACCCGCGATGGAGGCGATACATGGCAACAGCTTCCTGGCTCTCCGGCTTCAGCAAACCATTATGATTCACCATCAGAGGGCGAAGCTTTTTTTGCCTCCAGTGGAACCAATATCAAAATGTTGGGAAATCATCCTATTTATGTTTCCGGTGGTAAGAATTCGCGTTTATTTTTCAGGCCCAATGATTCACTTCCTTTACCCATCATGAAAGGAGAACAATCCACGGGTGCCAATTCCATTGCAGTATATGGTTTTTATACCGGTGTGATTGTGGGAGGAGATTTTACAAAAGATACCATCAGCAGCAATAACTGTGTTCTTTTTGATATTACGCCAATGGCTCCGGTTACCTATAGAATCCCGCAAACGCCACCACATGGCTATCGCTCCTGCGTGGTGTATTTGAGCAGAAAAAAACTGCTTACCTGCGGCACATCCGGTGTTGATATCTCAAAAGACGGAGGTAATAACTGGGAACTGATCTCTACAGAAAGTTACCATGTTTGCCAGAAAGCCAAAAAAGGGAAAGCTGTTTTTCTGGCGGGCAGTAATGGCAGGATTGCGAAGCTGATTTTATGATTTTACGCACCATTATTCGTTCAGTCTTCTTAACACAAATGTTAAAATAATCCACTGCTGTTAAACTATTCTTTTCTGTTCCTGTCTCACTAAAAACAGGAATATGAAAAAAATAACCCTTCTCCTATTATTGGCTGGTTTCAGCCTTACACAGGTTGCTGCTCAAAGAGGCCTGCTCAAAGGTCAGCACAGACCCATGCACGACAGTCTCAGCCAGCAACAGAAACAGGAACGTCAGCAGAAAATGCGTGCGAAAATGGATAGTTTATCGCCCGAACAGAAAGCCGCTTTCAAAGAAAAAATGAAACACCATCGTGATAGTATGGGTGGTAACCGCCAGGAAAT
This sequence comes from Chitinophagaceae bacterium, assembly GCA_004297075.1. GTDB lineage: Bacteria > Bacteroidota > Bacteroidia > Chitinophagales > Chitinophagaceae > Sediminibacterium. Next base: position 553 of record SCVK01000275.1, on the reverse strand, counting down.
GCGGCAGAAAATGAAAGAAAAATTCAACAACTTATCTCCCGAAGAAAAAGCCGCTCTCAAAGAAAAAGCGAAACACCATCGCGATAGCCTGGGGCTAAACCGCCAGGAAATGCGGCAGAAAATGAAGGAGAAATTCGACAACTTATCTCCCGAAGAAAAAGCAGCCTTCAAAGAAAAAATGAAGAGCCGGGCAGACAGTCTGAACCCCGAACAGAAAATGCGTTTACGGAAAAAATTACGGGAGCAAAAACAAGAAGCTAAGGGCTGATCGTTTTCTCATGCAGCAGGTTTCAAGAGGGGCAGACCAGTAACGGGATGCCCCTTCTTGTTTTCCTAAACTTCTCTGCGACACCTCTGCCTCTCTCGTTCTCTGCGGTGAATGGAACTTCTATTCACCGCGGAGCCGCAGAGGGCGGGGAGTTTGCGCAGAAAAACATCTTAATCAACCCCATTATTTTTTGAACGCGAAATACACGGCCCCCAACAGGAAGCAAAAACTGACCAGGTATTTGGTATGAAAAGGCTCTTTCAGGTACCAGACCGCGAAAACGGA
>SCVK01000536.1 GCA_004297075.1 Chitinophagaceae bacterium | reverse complement strand
CGGCGGCACCCGCATCGACAGCGCCGGTGTTGCGGCAGCGACTCGAGCAGGCTTGGACACGTCCTGGCACGTCGACCAGCAGGGCTGGCTCGGCGCAGCGATGTTGGTCGATGTACACCGCTCACACGGCTGCTGCCGACCATGGGGACAGCCGCATGTCCGCGAGAATGTGCCCGTTTATCACTGGGTTTTCACCCATCCGCAGCGGCTGGCCAGCCGCACCTGGGGACGTGGCTTCGTTGGCCTTCGCCCCACGTCCTGGTCGGTTCTGATCCGCCGCCGGTTTCTCAACATCGCCACCTCGCAGAAAGGCACACGCTGATGACCGCAATGTTCGATGGCTCCTACGACACCGACGCCGAGCAGCGGATGAATGCTGAGCGGATGGCTGCGCATCGGGAGCGCAAGCGCCGCGACAAGCTTGTGACCCGGATCGGCGTGCTCGACGAGGTGGTCACCGGGCGCACTGAGCTGCGGCGCGCCCGGCCCTCGCTGGGCGAGGTCGCCGAGTTCTTCGGGATCGACTGCGGACCACTGCACACCCTTCTGCGGCTTCGTCGTGAGGAATTCCTTTCCGACGGATGGCGTCACGACCGGTGGACCGATGAGGCCATCATCCGGGCGGCATTGTTGCTCGAAGATGGCGAATCGGAGACAGCCGACGAAATCCGTTACCACCTGCGCGAAGGCGAATTGCCCGTGGTGTATACCTCGCACGCGCGGCGGATTGAGCAGTGCGGCAATGACTTTGCGCGTGCGATGAGTCTGATCGAGGCTGTGCACGGGGGCGAGAGCGCATACGACACGTGGCGGCGCCTTCAGGACACGCCCCGCTACGAGCTGCAATCGCTGGCTATCGCGCTCGCGGCGCTGGTGCCAGAAGATGCCGACAACCTTGGCGCATACTTGAAACACATTTCCGGCAGGAATGGCTCTGTGGCACAAGGCCTTGCTCAGCTCATTCCGCGGCCGTCCAAGCTGTACCGGCGGCGCCGCAACCCCGGCAGGCGTCGGTACGTTGACCAGCCCGGCGGTGTCTCGGTGACTGCGCACCGATGACCACAGCCGACACGTTGCTGCTGCGGGACAAGTTGATTGCTGAACTGTGCGCTAGCCCCGTCGCGCTGGCAACCGCTGAACTGGCCGCGCGGATGCCCGGGAAAGTGGAGCGCAGCAACGATTCCTGTGCACAGCTATGTCACCGCAGCACTCTCGGTCCAGGATTGAAAGTGCTTGAATGCCACCGCAGTTGGCATCTGGTGGAATATCGACGAGCCACCCACGGATACACCGGGATTTACCGCCATCTGCGTGCGCTGGAAGCTCAAGGGTTGATCCGGCGCACCGTCCGTGACGACCGCAAAGGCGTGTACTGGATCTACAACGGCCCCGATGT
>SCVK01000535.1 GCA_004297075.1 Chitinophagaceae bacterium | reverse complement strand
GGAATCGCACCCCCGCCAGACGCTGGGCCCGTTCCTGGCCGCGCTTGCGGTCATCGTGGTCCTTGTGGTGATCGTCGCAGTGCTAAATGCGATCGGGGTGTTCGGCCGCAATGATCCGACGCCGGAGCAGCTGGTGCGCACCGCTGTCGTCGGCCAGAACGACGGACTGCAGCGCAAGGACTACGCGCGCTTTTCGACGTACACCTGCAAGGCGCAGGCCGGTACCCAAGCGGATGTGCTTGCCAAACAAGAAGTTTCGGCGGCCAAGAATGGGCAGCGCTACGTCGACGAGGTACGGGACATCAAGTTCGACGGACAGAAGGCCACCGCTGTGCTGGTGTATCACTTCGACAAGACGCCGGACCAGAAGCCCACGGCGCCGGTGGTGCTGGTGAACGAGGACGGCGCATGGAAGGTGTGCTCGCCGGTCCCGAGCTAGTTTGTGACAGACTCGCATCCGTGAGCTACGCGGGAGATATCACGCCGCAGCAGGCCTGGGACCTGCTCAGTGAGAACCCCGAGGCGGTGCTTGTCGACTGCCGGACCGACGCCGAATGGCGCTGGGTGGGCGTGCCCGACATCTCCAGCCTCGGGCGTGACGTTGTGTACATCGAGTGGGTGTCGAATGACGGCAAGCGCAATACCAGCTTCGTCGACGACCTGCTGGCCGCGGGTGTGACGCCCGGCGAACGGCCGGTGGTGTTCCTCTGTCGCTCGGGTAATCGTTCGATCGGTGCGGCCGAGGCGGCGACGGCGGCGGGCATCGGCCCGTCGTACAACGTGCTCGACGGTTTCGAGGGCAACCTCGATGAAAACCGGCACCGCGGTGGCAGCGGCTGGCGCGCCATCGGACTGCCCTGGGTGCAGTCGTGAGGGGCGTGAACGCCGACGGCGTCCCCTCGGTCCGGGTCCCCGCACCGTTGCCCGACGGTGTCAGCCAGGCGACCATCGGCGTGCGCGGCGGCCTGCTGCGGTCCGAGTTCGAGGAGACCGCCGAGGCGATGTACCTGACCTCGGGGTACGTCTACGAGTCGGCGGCGGCCGCGGAGCAGGCGTTCACCGGCGAGATCGACCGGTACGTGTACTCGCGGTACGGCAACCCGACCATCCAGATGTTCGAGGAACGGCTGCGGCTCATCGAAGGGGCGCCGGCCGCTTTCGCGACGGCCACCGGCATGGCGGCGGTGTTCACCGCGCT
>SCVK01000005.1 GCA_004297075.1 Chitinophagaceae bacterium | reverse complement strand
ACCGGAAATAGCTGTTGGACATGCCACAAAGTTAATCATGTTTTACCCCGGATGATGGTCATTTGCGGGCAGACGTTTATCTTAGTAAGCAACTTACCACCACTGCATGGACCTTTTCAGGAAGTATAAAACAGTATGGCTTTACGGAAGCTCCCTGGCCTTGTTGCTCTTGTTACTGAAATGGCTCGAGCTGAAATTTGTGATCTACGACCATGCTTTTGAACTCTATGCCGGTTCTATCGCCGTCCTGTTCACGGGCCTCGGCATCTGGCTGTCGAAAAAACTGAGCAAACCACGGGTCGAGCAACGGGTGGTAGAGAAAACGGTGTTCCGCGATCCTTCTCTTCCTTTTGTGGTGAATGAAAAAGAAATGACGAGGCTCGGCATCAGCCAACGCGAGAGGGAGGTACTGTAGTTAATGGCGGAAGGACTCAGTAACCAGGAAATTGCAGACAGGTTATTTGTATCGCTCAACACCATCAAAACACATGCGACCCGTTTATTCGAAAAACTGGATGTGCAAAGGCGAACACAGGCCGTGGAGAGAGGAAAACAGGCGGGATTGATCCCCTGATATTCATTCTTTCGGATGAAAACGAAGGTGATTCCCTAAAATCACCCGAAAGTATGAACCGGAAAAGCAGGCCATGCCCGATTTTCGTTGTATTCTTTACCTAAAACCACATACATGAAAAAAGTCGTGATCGTAAACGGGATCATCAGTGGCCTGATCGTAAGCGCACTGATGGTCTGTTCAACCCTCTATTTCATTAACAAAGGGGATTTTGACAACGGGATGATCTATGGATATGCTTCCATGCTTCTCGCATTCTCTTTTGTATTCGTAGGCATCAAAACCTATCGTGATAAATACAATGACGGACTGATCAGTTTCGGAAAAGCATTTACCATTGGTTTGCTGATCACCCTGATCGCCGCTACTTTTTATGTGGTTACCTGGCAGATCGAGGGACATTTTGTATTTCCGGATTTTGCTGACAGGTACAGTGCTGCCATGCTCGAAAAAGCAAGAGCCAGTGGTGCCAGTGCTGCCGAAATAGCCAAACAAACCGCCGAGATGAAAGAATTTGCAGAGATGTACAAAAATCCACTTGTCAATATCCTGTTCACTTACTTTGAGATAGTGCCCGTTGGGCTGGTGGTTAGCCTGGTATGCGCGCTCTTACTCAAAAGAAACAAAGCCACTGTTTAAGTGAATGGGCAATTGGCAATAGGCAATGGTCAATGGGCAGGATGTAAAGCAAAAGAAAAGCCTGTTTCTTGGTTGAAACAGGCTTTTCTCTATATACCTACCCTTTGCAGGGCGATTATTATTCTGCTGTAATACCAGCGGCCAGGTATTCTTTGTTGAGGCGGGCAATATTGGTGATAGAGATTTCTTTCGGACAGGTTGCTTCGCAGGCACCGGTATTGGTACAGGCACCAAATCCTTCCTTGTCCATCTGCGCCACCATATTCATTACGCGGCTTTTTCTTTCAGGGGCTCCTTGTGGTAACAGGGCCAGGTGCGAAACCTTGGCACTGAGGAATAACATGGCGCTGCTGTTTTTACAGGCGGCCACGCAGGCACCGCAACCGATACACATAGCGGCTGCAAAAGAAGCATCTGCATCATCTTTCGGGATGGGGAGGGCATTACCATCTACCGCATTACCGGTATTTACGCTGATATAACCTCCGGCCTGAATGATGCGGTCAAAAGCGGAACGGTCTACCATCAGATCCTTGATCACGGGGAAGGCATCGGCTCTCCAGGGTTCTACTACAATGGTATCTCCATCCTGGAAGGCGCGCATGTGCAGCTGGCAGGTGGTATTGGCCTGCCATGGGCCGTGTGGTTTACCATTGATATACATGGAACAGGCACCACAAATTCCTTCGCGGCAGTCATGGTCAAAAGTGATCGGATCATCACCATCGCGGATCAGTTGCTCGTTCAGCACATCAAACATTTCCAGAAAACTCATTTCGGAAGAAATGTTCTCTACCCGGTACAGTTTGAACTCACCTTTGGATTTGCAGTTCTTTTGTCTCCAGACTTTCAGGTTCAGATTCATGTTATAATGTTCCATATAGAAATTTGAGAATTTGTGAATTTGAGAATTTGAAAATGCTAACGGTTTATCCTTTTGAGGTGGCGATGATCCTGGAGAGGATTCGGATCATCTCTGCGAGATCATCCGGTAAAGCCGGGTCAAAGGGATAAGACTCACTTTTTTCACAGAGCATCAGCCAGTAAACGGGTTCACTTGCTTCTTTGGCCGCTACTTTCATCTTGTGAATAAAGTCTGTCTTGCTTTCTGCATTCTGGGCCTCAAATATGTTTGCACCTATTGAGGTTCCGGAGCGTAGAAGCTGGTTGGCAATGACAAATTTTCTGTTATGTTCAAGAACTTCTGTAAACCGAATGATCGCCAGAGAAAACGCAACCGATTTCTCCACAATCACATTCCGCCGATCATTGCGCATAATTTGAATTTGCACACTAATCTAATTTTCAAATCAGCACATTTTCAAATTAACCTGCGGTTAATACCTGTTACAACTACTTATAATTACGCTGTGTCGGTTTAATCACTTCGTAATTCAACACTTCCTTATGCAGGTTCCATTTGTGTTCACCGGCATATTCCCAGGCTGCTACGTACATGTAATTTGCATCGTCGCGCAGGGCTTCTCCGTCTGGTGTCTGGTATTCTTCCCTGAAATGTCCGCCGCAGCTTTCGTTGCGGTTCAGGGCATCGATACACATCAGTTCGCCCAGTTCAATAAAGTCGGCCACGCGGTTGGCTTTATCGAGTTCAGGGTTCATTTCTTCGATCTCGCCAGGTATCCGTACATCGCTCCAGAATTCTTTTTTCAGTGCCTGTATCTCGATAATGGCTTCCTGCAGCCCTTTGGCATTACGGGCCATCCCGCATTTCTCCCACATGATCTTACCCAGGCGTTTGTGGAAACTTTCCACGCTTTGTTTTCCTTTGATGCCCATCAGTTTGCTGATTCTTCCGGCCACTTCTTTCTCCGCTTCTTCAAAAGCCGGGTGCGAAGTTTCAATAGCTTTGGCATAAATCTCATCTGCAAGGCTGTTCCCCAAAGTATAAGGAATTACAAAATAACCATCGGCAAGTCCCTGCATCAGTGCGGAAGCACCCAGGCGGTTAGCCCCGTGATCGCTGAAGTTAGCTTCCCCCAAAGCATATAAACCGGGCACATTGGTTTGCAGCTCGTAATCAACCCATAAACCACCCATGGTATAGTGTACGGCAGGGTAAATCCGCATTGGTACTTCATAAGGGTTCTCGCCTGTGATCTTTTCGTACATATCAAACAGGTTACCGTATTTCTCTTTTACTACCTCTTTGCCCAGTAGCACAATTTCTTCCTGAGAAACATTGTCTTTTCCTTCTTTACCTGCTTCGATCTTGCCATACCGAATGATAGCCGCGCCAAAATCAAGGTATACTGCCTGTTTGCTGGTTCCTACACCATACCCTTCGTCACATCTTTCTTTGGCAGCACGTGATGCCACATCGCGTGGTACCAGGTTACCAAATGCAGGATATCTTCTTTCGAGGTAATAATCTCTTTCTTCTTCGGGGATCTCACTCGCTTTGCGGTTATCGCCCTTGGCCTTGGGCACCCAGATCCGTCCGTCGTTACGCAGCGATTCCGACATCAGGGTCAGTTTCGACTGGTGATCGCCACTTACCGGGATACAGGTAGGGTGGATCTGTGTAAAACAAGGGTTACCAAATGCAGCACCCTGTTTATGCGCTTTCCAGGCAGCCGTAACATTACTACCCATGGCATTGGTTGATAAATAAAATACATTACCATAACCACCGGTACACAGCAGAACCGCGTGACCAAAATGTCTTTCCAGTTTTCCGCTTACGAGGTCGCGTGCAATAATACCGCGGGCTTTACCGTCGATCTTTACAATCTCCAGCATTTCGTGCCTGCTGTACATTTTTACATTACCCAATGCCACCTGGCGCTCCAGGGCCTGGTAAGCGCCTATCAATAACTGCTGACCGGTTTGTCCGGCAGCATAAAAAGTTCTTTGTACCTGTGTACCGCCAAAAGAGCGGTTACTTAGTAATCCACCATATTCGCGGGCAAAGGGTACACCCTGGGCCACACACTGGTCGATGATATTGGCACTCACTTCGGCCAGACGGTGAACGTTGGCTTCGCGTGCGCGGTAATCGCCACCTTTGATGGTGTCGTAAAATAAACGGAATACGCTGTCGCCATCGTTCTGGTAATTTTTGGCGGCATTGATACCACCCTGCGCGGCAATGGAGTGCGCCCGGCGCGGAGAATCCTGGAAACAGAAAGCTTTTACTTTATATCCCAACTCGCCCAGCGAAGCAGCCGCCGAAGCACCGGCCAGACCGGTACCCACGATGATGACTTCCAGCTTACGTTTGTTGGCCGGGTTCACCAGTTTGCAATGCCCCTTATAATCGGTCCACTTATCATCTAAAAGCCCGGCAGGAATTTTTGCATCTAACATATTTCGATGGTTTGAAGCCTGCCATTCGGCAGACAGGTTTGTATTTTTTGATTCGCGGATTTCGG
>SCVK01000534.1 GCA_004297075.1 Chitinophagaceae bacterium | reverse complement strand
TCCTTATGCGCCGCGATGGGAGTAAGAAGATCATGGCAAGCGGAAAGAACGTGCCAGCCACGATCCCCGCGCTCAGCGGGGAGCAGAGCCTCAACCGCTATCTGGCCGAGATCCGGAAATTTCCTCTGCTCACTGCAGAGGAGGAATATATGCTCGCCAAGCGCTTTCAGGAACATGGCGATCCCGAGGCGGCGACCCGGCTCGTGACGTCGCACCTGCGCCTCGTCGCCAAGATCGCGATGGGCTATCGCGGCTATGGCCTGCCGGCGAGCGAGCTGATTTCCGAAGGCAATATCGGCCTGATGCAGGGCGTGAAGAAGTTCGAGCCGGATCGCGGCTTCCGGCTCGCGACCTATGCGATGTGGTGGATCAAGGCTTCGATCCAGGAATATATCCTGCGGTCGTGGAGCTTGGTGAAGATGGGCACGACCGCCGCGCAGAAGAAGCTGTTCTTCAACCTGCGCCGGATGAAGTCCCAGCTCGATGCATTCGAGGATGGCGACCTGAAGCCAGCCGATCTCCGCAAGATCGCGACCGATCTCGGCGTGTCCGAGGAGGAAGTGACCAACATGAACCGGCGCATGGGCATGGGCGGCGACGCTTCGCTCAACGTGTCGATGCATGAGGATGGCGAGGGCCAGTGGCAGGACATGCTGGTCGACAACGGCCCGCTCCAGGACGAGCGCATCGCCGAGGCCGAGGAGAAGTCGGTCCGCCACAACATGCTGAACGAGGCGCTGGCCGCGCTCAACGATCGGGAAAAGCATATACTGGTCGAGCGGCGGTTGGTTGACGAACCCAAGACACTGGAGGAACTGAGCCAGGTCTATGGCGTCAGCCGTGAACGGGTCCGCCAGATCGAGGTTCGCGCCTTTGACAAGCTTCAGAAGGCGATGATGCGGATCGCCGGCGAAAAGCGGCTGTTGCCCGCTACCTGATGCGCCATAGCTGCATGTGGCAGTGAATATACTGGGGCGCCTTCGGGCGCCCTTTTCTTTGATCCGGTATGGCCGGGACGGATAAGCCGGCGCAGGGTTTCAGCACCGCCGATCGGCGCACGCCGCCATCGCTGGAACAGCGCAGGCGACTCATCCGGTAAGTCCGCGCGCCAGCATGACAATTTCCTGTCCTGTGACATGGCCCACTGACAGCGTTGAATCGCGCTGATAGGATCATGGCCATGATGGGGGACGACATAGGGGAGCGGCCGCGCGGGCTGGGCATCGCCGCGGCGCTGGCGCTGGCGATCGTGGTGACCGCGCTCGCCACCGCGACGCTGCTCGAAGGACCGTCGCTCGACGATTACTGGACGGTGTATCTCGCCGATCCGG
>SCVK01000033.1 GCA_004297075.1 Chitinophagaceae bacterium | reverse complement strand
GGCAAATCATTCAGCTACCAAGAAAGATGTGAGACAAGCTACCAAGCGTCGCGATAGTAACCGTTACTACGGAAAAACAACCCGTAATGCGATCCGTGACCTGAAGGCCAGCGCCGACAAGAAGACCTACGAAGAAACTTTACCCAACGTAGCTTCTATGATCGACAAATTGGCTAAGCGTGGTATCATCCATAAGAACAAAGCTGCCAATCTGAAAAGCAAACTGACCAAAAAAGCGGCTACTCTCGCTTAATTGATCCTTATAATTTATTTCTAGCCATCCCGCTTTTTAGCCGGATGGTTTTTTTATGCCCGGTTCTGTGTAGAAGCTTTATTGAGGGTAACGGTAAATCGGTTCATATCGCTGGCAATGGGCGCATAACTAACGGTTCCCTTGTGAATGGCTATAAACCGATATACAATGGACAAACCCAGCCCATACCCTTTGGTAGTAAGTGCATTGCCCCCTCTGAAGAAAGGGATCATGATACTCTCCTTTTCATCGGCCGGTAACTGGGTTCCTGTATTATCGAGGTGTATGGATATGGATTCTCCCGCAGCATCGATGGTGATATGTACTTTTTGGTCTACCGAATACGTATAGGCATTTTTGATCAGGTTGGTGAAAGCAGATTTCAGCAGGGATTCATTACCCCGTATCACAAAATCATCATCATCATCCGGCACATGGGCAAAAACAATATCGATCACCAGGTTAGGGAACATTTTTTTGCAGGCACTTACCGTTTCATAGATCAGCTCATCTATCCGCAGACGGGGCCAGTCCTGCATAAACTCCAACTGTTCAAACTGGGAGATCAGTAACAACGAATTGGTTAATTCGATCAGTTCCCGCTGTTCTTCTTTCAGCGAGAGCAGGGTGGTTTTGTATTCCGAAGGGGAAAGCGTTTTATTCAGTGCCGATTCTGTTTGTGATAACATGATGGCAAGGGGTGTTCGCAACTCATGCGAAGCATGGTACACAAAATTTTTCTGGAATTCGAAGGATTTGCTCAGCCTTTCGAGCATCGTATTAAAATTCCGGGCAATATCATTGATCTCGTCTTTGGCTGTTGTTTCGGGCACACGTTCTGTCAGATTCTGAACGGTCGTTTTCTTCATTTGCGCCCCCAGGTCCTTCAACGGTTTTACCGCCTCCCGTACAAATAAAAAAGAGATCAGCACAGCCAACACCAAGGACCCCAGGAATACCACGAACAGAATCAATCGTATCAGCCCCAGTCTCACAAAGCCATGCCGGTCATACCCTGATACAAACACATACGAGCTGGTTTCCGGCAAATACATGGCAACCTGCTGGTAGTTATTGGCATCTATCGAACGGATTTCTTTTTCACTCCTGAGCCGGGATAGGCTTCCGTGGAAAAGCGGTATGCTGATCGTATCCGGAAAACGGAAAATCAATTTGCCTGTTGAATCAAGAATAAAAACCTTCTCATATAACAAAGCATTGTCGTGAATCTCTTTGATGAGCCTGTAAGAGACCTGCCGGTCTTCCTTTCTGATATCAGTGAAAATATTATATACTTCTATCCCTTCTTTACTCACCCGTTTGTAATAGTCATCTTCGCGGACTTTATACACAAGGATATAAATGGCAATACAGGCTATGAACAGGATTACTGCCACAAAAGAAGTAAACAGCAATGCAAAACGGAGTTTCAGGTTCATGGCCCGCAATATTTATTTGATATAGTAGCCAAACCCGGGTTTGGTATGGATCAGTTTCAGCGGGAAAGGTTTGTCTATTTTATTCCGCAGAAAACTGATATACACTTCAATGGTGTTGGTTCCCGTATCAAAACTGAGATCCCATACTTTTTCCAGGATTTCCTGTTTGGAAATAACACGGTCTCGGTTACGGGCCAGCAAAGACAGGAGGGTAAACTCTTTGGCAGTAAGTGGTATGACTACACCAGCGCGGGTAACTGTTTTATTAAGGAAATTGATCTCCATGTCTTCCACTGTTAGTTTATCCGACTGGGCAGGCAGTTCTGATCGTTTGAGGAATACTTTTACGCGGGCGAATAATTCTGAAAAATGAAAGGGTTTTACAATATAATCATCTGCACCAATATTAAAGGCCTCTACTTTATCATGGATCTCTCCTGCGGCACTGAGCATGATGATCGGAATCTTATTGTTCTGGTCGCGGAATTCGCGGCACAGTACATATCCGTTTTTATAGGGCAGGTTGATATCGAGTAAAACCAATGCATAGTTGTTTTCAGCAAATAAGCGGGAGGCTTCCAATCCATCTCCGGCAATATCAGTCTGATAACCATTTGCGTTTAATTCTTCACAAATGATCTTGCTGAGTTTCACTTCATCTTCCACCAATAAAATTCTGTGTTTCGCCAACATTTTTCGCAGTTAATTACTGACTGAAAATAAAGAAAATATTTCAGTCTGCCGGTTTTCCTTTGGGCTAATCCGGCTGCAATCAACAGCAGGCCAATGGGTTATTCCAGCTTTTTCACTTCCCCGCTTCCGGCTACATGTTGTTTCACCGCAGGACTTCCTTTATAGTACACAGAACCTACTCCGGCAATATTTACATCGAGTGTAGCGGCAGCAAACAGTTTTACATTTCCGCTGCCTGCAATTTTCACAACGGCGTTTTCGGATTTGAGTGCCTCGCCAATATAATCACCCACCCCGCTGATACGGATCCGCTGGTCGCGGGTTTCGCCTGTTAGTGTCATTGAACCACTGCCCGCAATCTCGGCTTCAATACTGGGGGTATTTACATCCATCTTCATATCGCCGGCACCGGCAATTTTCAGTGTAAGATTATCGCCACCGGTGAATTTACTTTTCCCGATAATATTACCGCTTCCAGCCAGGTTTACCTGTTCCAGTTTAGGTGTGGTGATGAAGATCTTGATGGTATTGTCTGTAGAGAGACTTATATGGTCTTTTGACTTGATGATCAGAAAACCGTCTTCTGACCTGGTAAGAATATAGGGCAGGATATTTTCGTCCGCTTCCACTTTCACTGAAGTGATGGGTCCCTGCGTAATTTCCACATCGTAACTACCCGCCAGTTTGATCCTTTCCGCCCGTTGAATGGGGCGGTCCTGGGTTTCCAGGTTACCATTACCCACCACCCTTTTATATCCAAACCAACGGCAGGAAGTGGCCGTCAGCATTATCACAGTAAGAAAAAGAAGAATATGTTTCATAGTATTGGTTTAGGAATTGAAAGTTAAACAATCGCAAGGAAATCCCGGCACCCTTTATCCCCATTTAGAACCGTATAACGGACTTTCCTCCTTAAAAATTTCTGTTACCTTCGCGTGCATGACAGAAAAAATACTCATTCTTGATTTCGGAAGCCAGTTTACCCAGCTGATTGCCCGGGCCGTTCGTGAAGCCAATGTGTTCTGCGAGATCATTCCTTACCAGAAATCTTTTGTGATAGAGCCCGGTTTAAAGGGGATTATCCTGAGCGGCTCTCCCTTCAGTGTAAATGAGGAGCAAGCCCCTTCGGTGGATATTGCCTCTTTTATACAGAAAGTACCGGTACTGGGTGTTTGTTACGGCGCACAGCTGACCGCCAGATTATTTGGCGGCAGGGTAGATAAATCTAACAAACGTGAGTATGGTCGCGCCAAACTGCATATCCACAAGGAAGATGCACTGTTCAAAGGCGTGGCAGAACAATCGCAGGTATGGATGAGTCATAGTGACTCCATCACCCAGTTACCCGAAGGTTTTGAGATCCTCGCTACCACAGAAAGTATTCCGGTGGCAGGTTTCCGCAAAACAGGCACTGATACCAAAGCTTTATATGGCATTCAGTTTCATCCGGAAGTGTACCATTCAACCGAAGGAAAAAAGATCATTAATAATTTTCTGATCCAGACCTGCGGTTGCAGTCAGGACTGGACGCCGGCTTCCTTTGTACATGAAACAGTGGAAAAACTGAAAGCGCAGATCGGCGATAGTCATGTAATCATGGCCCTGAGCGGTGGTGTTGATAGTACAGTTGCCGCCACCCTGATCAGTAAAGCCATTGGCGACCGCTTACATGGCATTTTTGTAGATAACGGCGTGTTACGCAAAAACGAATTTCAGCAGGTGCTTGATACCTATCATGCTATCGGGCTGAATGTAACCGGGATTGATGCCAAACAAATGTTCTACGATGCTTTCAAAGGCAAATCGGACCCGGAACAGAAGAGAAAAGTGATCGGTGGTTTATTCATTGATGTATTTCATGAAGAATCCAAAAAAGTACAGGGTGTGAAATTTCTGGGCCAGGGAACCATTTATCCGGATGTGATCGAAAGCGTAAGTGTACATGGCCCATCGCAAACCATTAAATCGCACCACAATGTGGGCGGATTACCCGATATCATGCACCTCGAACTGGTAGAACCACTCCGTTATCTGTTTAAGGATGAAGTGCGCAAAGTAGGATTGGAAATGGGCATACCGGCAGACATGATCAACCGGCATCCTTTCCCCGGTCCGGGACTCGCTATCCGCATCCTTGGCGAAGTAACCGAAGAAAAAGTGGCTTTGTTGCAGGCGGCAGACGATATCTATATTAAAGGGTTAAAAGAATTCAATTTATACAACAGCGTTTGGCAGGCAGGTACCATCTTATTACCTGTAAAGAGCGTAGGTGTAATGGGTGATGAAAGAACCTATGAATTTACCGTAGCGCTGCGGGCCGTAACATCTGTAGATGGCATGACAGCCGACTGGGCCCACCTGCCTTATGAATTTCTGGCACATATTTCGAATGAGATCATTAACAACGTAAGGGGTATTAACCGCGTGGTATATGATATCAGCAGCAAACCGCCGGCTACCATTGAGTGGGAATAAACGCTGGCACTAAACTATTTGTATGCATTACCTGAAGCACTTATGGCTGGTTTGTATTTGTCTCGGGTACCTGCTGTCTGCAAAGGCACAGGATACTTCTGCTGTCAAATCCATAAAGGTTGCTGTATTTGCGCCACTCTATATTGATTCCGCTTTTGCGAACGATACCTATAAACTGGGTAAGGCCAACCTGCCCAAATACCTGTTGCCGGGTCTCGATTTTTACAATGGGGTGATGCTGGCCATTGATTCCCTGAATGCCGAAAAAACAGCGATAGAAGTACTGATCTACGATACCAAGAGCAGCAGCTTGGGCATTGACGAACTGCTGGAACAACCGGAACTGCAGGATGTCTCTCTACTGATTGCATCTTTCAACAACCGGAATGATATCAAACCACTGGCAGATTTTGCGAAGGAGAAAAATATCCTGCTCATTTCGGCTACTTATCCCAATGATGGTGGTATAGATGACAATCCCAATTTCGTATTACTGAATCCTACTTTAACGGCACATATTGAAGCTGTGTATAAATATGTGCACAGAACTTACCCGTTGGATAATATCAACCTGTTTCGCAGGAAGGGGGGAACGGAAGACCAGATCCAGACGATTCTGGGCAACCTGAACAAAAGAACAGGCGGTATTCCCTTAAAGCTAAAAACCATTGAACTGACAGATAGTTTTACCACGCAGCAGGTAACCGCTTACCTCGACAGCACCAAACGGAATGTAGTGATCTGCGGTACACTAAATGAAAGCTTCGGTTTGCTATTATCCAAAGCACTCAGCAGTTCAAAGCAATATCCCGCTGTGGTTATTGGCATGCCTACCTGGGATGCACTGAGAGAGATCGGCACCGGTATTGATATGGTGTACACAACTCCTTATAACTATTTCAGGCAGGACAAACTCAGCAGCCAGTTAAGCGAAAAATACAGGGCCCGTTTTGCCGGCCGTGCCAGTGACCTGGTGTTTAAAGGTTTTGAAACCATGTACCGGTTCAGCAAACTACTGATCAAGTACGGACCGGAATTGAAAAACAATTTATCTGCCAAAGAATTCAAACTCTTCAACGATTTTGATATACAGGCGGTAACGGCAGAAGAAAACAACGCAGTAACCAACTACCTCGAAAACAAAAAACTCTATCTCGTGCGCAAACAGGATGGTAAAGTAAAATCTGTGAATTGATAACAACCATCGCCCGGTTAATTTGTTGTGCAGTTTATGAAAGCAGCCAAAGGAAATAAATCTTACCTGCTCTCCAAAACCTGCAAAATCTGTGGCAGGCCATTTAGCTGGCGAAAAAAATGGGAGAAAAACTGGGAGTCTATCCAATACTGCAGCGACCGATGCCGGCTAAACAGGCAGTTAAAAAACAGCCCTGCATAATCCTGCTTTCTGCCGGAACAGAATCCTGTAAATTACAGTACAGATAAGCAGCCTACATTCATGCAAGTTCAGCAAACCAAAGGATACCGGGTAATCAACCAATGGCTGCAGGCCAGGGGGTTTGCTGCTTTCGCCTTTCAGGAAGAGAGCTGGCAGGAAATCATCAATGGCAAAAGCGGACTGGTAAATGCGCCTACGGGTTGCGGTAAAACCTATTCTGTTTTCCTGGGCGCTTTGATCCAGTTCATCAATGAACATCCTGAACAATATCTCCGGAAAAAAAATAACGGCTTACAATTATTGTGGATCACACCTTTGCGGGCATTGGCCAAAGATATTGGCCGTGCCATGGAAGAAGTGATCACGGAACTGGGCCTGCCCTGGAAAATTGGTATCCGAAACGGTGACACAGATACAGCAGAAAGACTGAAGCAGAAAAAGAACATGCCGGAAGTGCTCATTATCACGCCGGAAAGTCTGCACCTCTTACTCGCCCAGAAAAAATACCCGGAGATCTTTCACCGTTTACGCATTATTGCCGTAGACGAATGGCACGAATTACTGGGCAGTAAACGCGGGGTACAGGTAGAGCTGGCGGTGAGCAGGATCGTGCATTGCCAGGCCCCCGGCTACCCACAGGCCTGCGTATGGGGCATCAGTGCCACCATCGGTAACCTGCCCGAAGCGAAAGATGTATTATTAGCGCCCCTACAGCAGGAGGGAGTGATCATACGCGCGGCCATTAACAAACAGATCGTGGTAGAATCGATTCTGCCCGATGAGATCGAAAAATACCCCTGGGCCGGTCACCTCGGTATTAAACTGGCCGAGAAATTAGTTCCGATCATTGATCAGAACAGAACTACACTCATTTTCATTAATACCAGGGGCATGAGCGAAACCTGGTACCAGACCTTACTGAACGTGGCCCCGCAACTGGCAGGCGCCATTGCCTTACACCATGGCAGTATTGAACAGGAACTTCGTTTATGGGTGGAAGAAGCATTACATACGGAGAAATTGAAAGCGGTGGTCTGTACCTCCAGCCTCGATCTCGGTGTTGATTTCAGGCCCGTAGACACCGTGGTACAGGTAGGCTCGCCCAAAGGCATTGCACGTTTTTTGCAAAGAGCGGGCCGAAGCGGACACCGGCCGGGTGAGATCAGTAAAATTTATTTTCTCCCCACACACTCGCTCGAACTGCTCGAAGTAGCGGCATTAAAAACAGCCATCGATGAAATGGCCATTGAAAGCCGTGAGCCCATGCTGCTTTGTTTTGATGTATTACTGCAATACCTCTGCACGCTCGCTATAGGAGAAGGATTTGAGCAGGCGGCTTTGTTCCGCGAAATCAAAAACACGCATTGTTTTTCGGATATCACAGAAACGGAATGGCAGGAAATCCTGCTGCATCTCACCATTGGTGGCAAAGCCTTACAGCAATACGATGAGTATAAGAAAGTGGAAGTGGAGGATGGACTGTACCTCATCAAAAACCGTCGTATCGCTTTCAGGCACCGCATGCATATCGGTACCATTGTAAGCGATGCGATGCTGAAAGTAAAAATGATGAATGGCGGATATGTAGGTGTGATAGAAGAATGGTTTATCAGTCGGCTGGAGCCGGGAGATGTATTTACGCTGGCGGGCAGAAACCTGGAACTGGTAATGATCAAAGACATGCAGGTAATGGTACGGAAATCCAATTCCAGAAAAACGATCGTTCCCTCCTGGATGGGGGGCCGGATGAGCCTGACAGCCAACCTCGGCAGGATCTTACGCGAAACCTTTAACAAAGCCCTGGTGGCAGAAGACAGTATTGAACTGCAAAGTTTACATGGATTGTTTGATCTGCAGCAACAGTTATCGCATATTCCACGCCACAATGAATTACTGATAGAACAACTGGAAGATAAAAACGGATTTCACCTGCTGGTATATCCTTTCGAAGGCCGGCAGGTACACGAGGCTTTGAGCGCCATACTGGCTTACCGCATCGGGCAGATCATGCCCATCACTTTTTCCATTTCCATGAATGATTATGGATTTGAATTACTGAGCGACCAGCCGGTACCGGTGGATGACAGCAATGTGCGTGAGTTATTTTCAACCGATCACCTGCTGACTGATATCCAGAAAAGTGTGAACAATACAGAAATGGCTAAACGAAAGTTCAGGGATATTGCAGTGATCGGCGGACTGATTTTTCAGGGAATGCCGGGAGAAAAAAAGAAAGCCAGGCACCTGCAATCTTCTGCATCACTCCTCTTCAAAGTATTTGACGAGTATGATCCGAATAATATTCTCCTGAAACAGGCCTACCAGGAAGTATTGCTGCAGCAGATGGACGAAGTGCGGTTGCGCCTGGCCATGCAGCGGATCGGCCAGAGTAAGATCGTTCTTACGTTTCCGGAAAAACTAACCCCCCTCTCCTTCCCCATAATTGTAGATGGGCTGAACCGCAACCACTATTCCTCTGAAAAACTGGAAGACCGGGTGCGCAAGATGCAGCAACAACTGGAAAAATAATTTTTGCTTCGTTGCAATACATACTATCTCTGATCAAAAGTTCTAAACCTGCGCCTCCGCGCCTTTGCGGGAAAACCCATTCACAATACACATAGGATCAGTTTAGGATACAGCCTTATCTTTGCCGCCTACATGACAGCCCCTGTTGCACATATCATTCGCGATCAGCATTTCTGGTTATCTCCCCAGCGCTGTCTGTTTTGGGAAGAGCAACAGGCACTGATCCTTTCCGATCTGCATTTTGGCAAGACCGGACATTTCAGAAAACATGGGATTGCTGTACCACAGGAAATTTATAAAGAAGATCTGCAAAGACTGGTGGAGCAGATCAGTTATTTTAAACCCAGACAGCTGATTGCTGTGGGCGATCTGTTTCACAGTGTGGCCAACAAAGAAATGGATTGGTTTCTGAAATGGCGGCGAGACCTCGGAGAACTATCTTTTGTATTGGTCAAGGGAAATCATGACATACTAAGCAATGCCTGGTATGCACAGGCAGGTATAGATCTGCACACGGGCACTTACACTGTAGCTGGTTTTGATTTTGTACACGATCCGGACGAAGCAGAAAGCAACGGAGATAATTATATTTTTTCAGGCCATCTGCATCCCGGCGTGCATATTAATGGACTGGGTAAACAAAGCCTGCAGTTTCCCTGTTATTATTTCGGTAAAGCAATGGCGATACTGCCGGCTTTCAGCAAATTCAGCGGACTGGCGATCATCAGAAAGAAAAAAGTGGATACCGTGTATGCTATTGTGAACCAATCTTTAGTTGCTATTCAATGATCCGCATCGCTTACGACCCCATCTATGCACATCCTTTGCCGGAAGGGCATCGTTTTCCGATGCTGAAATATGAGTTGATACCGGAACAATTATTACATGAAGGCAGCATCACTCCGGACCAGCTATTCTCGCCTTTACCTTGTAAAGAAGAGACCGTATTGTTAACACACGATACCGGATATCTGCAAAAACTGGTGCAACAAACACTCAGTGCTTCGGAGCAAAGAAAGATCGGTTTCCCGCAATCGCCTGCCCTTACCCAACGGGAACTGATGATCACACAGGGAACCATTGACGGCTGTATACACGCGATGGAATCAGGTGTGGCACTGAATGTAGCCGGTGGCACACACCACGCCTTCCGCGACCGCGGCGAGGGATTCTGTTTACTGAATGATATGGCCGTAGCAGCCAATTACCTGCTGCAGCAACAGCTGGCCAAACAGATCCTCATCATCGATCTGGATGTACACCAGGGTAATGGAACGGCCAGCCTGTTTGCACACGAACCGAGGGTATTCACTTTCAGTATGCATGGTGGTCATAACTATCCTTTTCACAAAGAAAAATCTGATCTTGACATTCCTTTGGCGGATGGAACGGATGACGCCACCTATCTCCGGATTTTAGCTGATACATTACCCAAGCTGATAACAGCCGTGAAGCCAGATTTTGCTTTTTATCTCTCCGGAGTAGACATTCTTGCTACAGATAAATTCGGCAAGCTGAAAGTGAGCCTGGCAGGTTGCAGACAAAGAGATGCCATTGTTTTTGAATTATTACAGCAGCACCGCATTCCGGTAACTGTAGCCATGGGCGGCGGGTATTCTCCTGATATCAGAACGATCGTGGAAGCACATTGTAATACCTTCCGGCTGGCGAAAGATATTTTTTTATAAAGGAATAGCTGCCTTGTTCTTTTTCTGCAGGGTGAGATAATCCAGGTAGTAGATCAGGCGGAAAGTCAACTCATTCCCATGCGGCTGTTGAAAGATCTGGCCCAGGTTACCCATATAACTTTTATAGTTCAAACCGCTGACCGGGAAATCGGTGCCTAACCAGTTTTTGTAACCGATAATGAATTTACTGCCGTACTTGAAATCCCAGGTATAAAACATATCGAGATTAAAGGCATTGAAGTTCTGGTCGCGGCCGGTTTCGAAAGGGCGATCGATCAGATCGCCATTGGCATCTACGTTAAAGAACTGGGAATAAATCACCCTGCTCCAGTAATGCCTTGCCCGCATCGACAGGTTCATCCTCGAAGAGAAATTATACACCGCATTCACGATGGAAGTAAGGTTGGTGGTGGCCCTTCGGCCCGCAATCGGTTCACCGGAAGCATCGCGGTAAGCAAAACCATAATTGCCATTATCGTGTACCCGCTGTACATCCAGATCAAGACTGAAATGTTCATCGAAGCGGTAACGGGGCGCCAGTTGAATCGTAAAATAAGGATCGTTGGGTAAGGGCGACTCTGCAAAACCCGCCTGGTAGCGGAAGAAAAAACGTTTCCGGCTATCGCTGCTGCCACTGGCACTGATATGCCAGTAGGTCGTTTTCTTCATCATGCGTCCGGGCGTACGCAGTTCAAAATAATCGCGTTGCCACATAGGCTGCCAGTTGGCACTGAAGGTCACGTCCCAGAAGTTGCGAAAAAAATAAAATGCTCTCGCCTGTAACACATAGTTGGACAATTTGAACGGTTTGAACAGGTAAACGGGCAACACTGTAAGGCTGTAGTTATAACTGAGAAAATGTTTGGTGGGTGTAAAAACGTTATAACTGATTTTGCCGATACCGGAGACCTCGTTGGGTGAGCGCAGGATTCCCAGATCGTTGGGGTCGTATTTTTCGGACTTGATACTATTGGAGAGGAGGTACTGCAACTTACCACTCACTTTTCCGTAGCTGATCAAATTACTGAATCCGTTGTATTGGTCTACCCCCATCACCTGGCTGTATTTACCAGACCATACAAAATTATGCCGGTTGCCTGCATCGAAGAGATTCACATCTACTCCGGAAACATTTGCATTTCTTCGGCCACCAGCACGCCACACGTTGGTATTGGTAAAAGTGAGCGAAGAACGGTTAGCCAATGCCTGATCCAGTACAAGGATATTATAATTGGTGAGCGGTTCTGTTTCGATGGTAGTGGTAGCTTTGGTCATTTTATCTTCTACCACTGCGTGGATGGAAGAGCCAATGGCATTAAACACACCGATACCGAGTTTCTTTTTGGTGCGCCCGGAAAATTTAGACGCATTGATCAATTGTGTTACACCGGGATTGGAGATGATCTCGAGGTTCGGATTGGCAGATACCATATTCCGCACATCGTTATAACCTACCGGTGTACCTCCCACTCTTCGGGAATAAAAAAGCCCTGCTTTATTGAACAACTCGATCCCCTCTGTAAAAAAGGGACGGTTTTCCTGGAACTGTACTTCAAAAGGCGTGAGGTTCAGGACCACATTGTCGGATACAACTTGTCCAAAGTCTGGGATTACCGTAGCATCCAGCGTAAAACTTTCATTAAAACCATATTTCACATCCATACCCCCATTGCGGAGGAAATCTGTTTTTCTGGATCCATCAGCATAGGGAACCGTTCTGAAACCGGAAGTGATATAGGGCAGAAACGACAAACGCAAAGGCGGGGTTATGTTCTGTACATCCGCAAGATTACCAAACTGGTTTACAAAACCACCCTGGTTGGGGTCTACTTTGTTCCAGAAAGAACCTTCATTCCGGCGGCGTATATACCGTTGGAAATTGATTCCCCAATCCTGCACTTCCTTCCTCGAAAAACGAAGGGCCGAATACGGGATCTTCATTTCAACACTCCAGCCATCTTTCTGCTGTTTTACATTACTTTCCCAAACAGCATCCCAGCTGTAATCCGTGGGTAATCCGAATTGGGATACCATACTGGCCACCAATCGTCCATCCGACTGCACATTGCGGGAAGTAACCAGGAACTGGAATCCATTCTGGTCATCGTTATAGGTATCAAAGAATACACTGAAATAATCCACGTCTTTCCGCTGCTCCCCATCGCGCGAGGTGAGTTGTTTGCGGATATGCTGCGGATCATCATACAGATAAGCGCCAACATAAACAGCCTGGTCATCATAAAGGATATAGGCATGGGTTGGGTGTGCGGCAAGTAAGCCAAACTGCGGAGAGTTGGTGATAAAACTGTCGGCCCGTTGCGCCTGGCTCCAGCTCTTTTCGTCCAGCAGCCCATCAATTTTAATAGGCGTATGGATACGCAGCGCCGCTAATTTCTTTTCCTGGGCGGATGTGGTAAATACAAGTGCAATGGCAATAAGGGGCAACAATCTTCTCATACAATATACAGTGCCGCAAAAGTAAGGATAACAGCGGGCGGGTTAGAAAAATTGTATGAATGGAAAGCAAAACAGCCCTATTATGGGCTGCTTTGCTTTTATCATGGTAATATCCGATAATTATTTAATTCAGTTTCTTCTTCAAACTGCTCACCTGCTCCTGCAGGTTATTGACCATACCCGCCAGTTGGTTTACATCCCAGCGTGGACCTGCATTGGCTTTCTGCATGATATAGACCGCCTTCCATACCTCCAGCACATCTTCTGCACTTACATTGTAAGGCTCGTATTGCGGATTATCGCTGATCAGGGTAAGTTTGTTCTTTACGCGGTTATGTTTCATGATGCGTTTGTAGACCACTCCTTCATTTTTCGATAATACCACATAGGTATTGCTGTTCTTCACATCTTCCAGGTCATCCACTTTCTCTCCCACGATCACGCTGCCACTGGGAGTAGGTAACATACTATCACCCACGATCTCAAAAGCACGGTATTGGCCCGGGCCCAGCATGGGCAGGGTAAAGGTATTCAGTTCATCTACAAATTCCGGATCACCATAACCGGCCAGGTAACCGGCAGCGGCTTTTACGGGCACAAAACGGATCTCAGATACTTCGTTCACCATTTTCAGCTGCCTTCTTTTCTCCAGATAACTGAGGGCCTTGGGTGCTGAGAGATCCTTGAAGAGAAAATCTTCCAGACTTAATTTAAAAGTGCTGCAGATCTGTTCCATCACTTCCAGACGGGGTTCGGCACGCTCTTCTTCATATGCGCCTACCAATGATCTTTTGATCTTGAGTTTATTGGCAAACTCTTCCTGTGTCCAGCCGCGCAGCTTGCGCAGGTAACGGAGATTTTTTCCGGCGTTTGACATAGCTAACTGATTTAGTTAGCAATTTACTAATATTTTTAGCTAACTACAAAATTTATTTTTATTTTTTTTAGAAAAAGCTGGCAGTTGGTCAGACAATCAACTACTGCTGCGTTCGCCCACTCATCTAAATTCCCCTTCCTTTTTAGGCAGACTTGCGCCTTTCCTGTACTTTCCTGCCCCAAAATAAATGGCACATGAAAAAAAGGCTTTTTACCCTGTTGCTCGCCGTTAGTGGCATTGCCGCAGAGGCGCAACAGGTATGGACAGACGATCTGATCCTTACCCCCGAACGTTCCAATTTTGAAAAAACATCTTCCTACGGCGATGTGATGAATTTCATCAATACCATCAAAGCCAAAAGTCAGGACATACAGGTAACCAGCATCGGCAAAAGCACATTGGGTAAGGATATTCCGCTCCTTATTCTCTCCCATCCTTCTATCAGCACACCCGAACAGGCCAAGGCTTCCGGCAAACCGGTGATCTATATACAGGGAAATATTCATGGCGGAGAAGTGGATGGCAAAGAAGCGATACTGGTGCTGTTACGCGATATCCTGCTGGGTAACAAAAAAAACTTACTCGATAACCAGGTGATCCTCTTCCTCCCCATCTATAATACAGATGGCAATGATAAAATGGCGCCGGGCCTGCGTCCAAGCCAGGAGAATAGTCCACTGGAAACCGGTATCCGCGAAAACGGCCAGGGACTGGACCTGAACCGCGATGGCATTAAAATGGAAACCCCCGAAACAGAAGCGCTGATCCGGAACGTGATCACTGCCTGGGATCCGCAGGTAACGGTTGATCTGCATACCACCAATGGCACCTGGCATGGATATTCCCTTACCTGGGCGCCCAGTTACCTGTATGCAGGTGAGCCCGCCACTTACCGGTATACAAATGATGTGATGCTACCTGCCATCACCAGAAATGTGAAAGAGAAAAATGGTTTGTTCTTTGGCCCCTTCGGCGATTTCAATGTGCGGGAAGGATGGCCGGTGAAAAACTTTTATACCTATAACCATCATCCCCGTTATATCATAAACCAGCTGGGACTGCGCAACCGCATGGCCATACTGAGTGAGTCATTTGCGCATGAACGTTTTTACCAGCGTATTTACAGCACTTATACTTTTGTAAACGAGATCCTGTTGCATTTCAACCAGCATGGCAAAGAGATCGCCCGCATTAACCAGGAAGCGGAAGCCGCCGCCATCAGGAACGTAATAGAAAATGCGGGTAAAGCCACCAAGGGTGTCCGCTTTAAAATGGTACCCACTTCCCAGCAACTAAACGGTTTCAGATCTTACCAATACACTTCTTTCACCAAAGCCGATGGCAGTAAAAGCTGGATCAAAAACGGCAATATAGTTACGTATGATGATGTGAATTATTATGGTGCGTTCAAAGACACGGTACAAAGCACCGTTCCACAGGGGTATATTATTCCGGCTGCACAGTCAGCCATTGCAGAACACCTGATCAAACAGGGTGTAAAACTCGAGAAGATAGAAAAAGACCAAACAATTGAAGCAACCGTGTTTGTGGTAGAGAAATTCACAAAAGCCCAGCGGAAATTTGAAGGGCATAATATGGCCTCAGCCGAAGGGCATTTTGAAACGGTTACCAAAAAAGTGCTGAAGGGCGATTTTAAAGTAGACATGGCCCAGCCCCTCACCAACCTGATTTTTTATATGCTGGAACCGCAGTCTGACGATGGGTTACTGAACTGGAACTTCTTTGATAGCTATCTGGAGCAGAATGGAGTGAACACAAAACCCGTGGAATTCCCTGTGTACAAATATGCCGTTTGGCCTACTCCTGAAACCCAAAAAACCAGAAAGAAATAAGACTCCGCTGTGCACCTCTGTTTCTCCGGCCCCTGTGTTGAATAAATATCCGGACAGGTAATTTATTTTTCAACACAGAGACACAGAGTCAGGGAGTTTCGCAGAGGGATTTTATAGCGATTTAACATCACTCAGAAATCTTAATCGTATCTTGCAGTTATGGCAAAAGCGAAGTCTACAAAGAAGAAACAACCGGTGATCCTGATCACCAACGATGATGGCGTTACCGCACCGGGCATCCGTGCCCTGGTAGAAGCTGTGAAGGGTTTGGGGAAGATCGTAGTTGTGGCCCCTGATAAACCGCAAAGCGGTATGGGGCATGCCATCACCATTGGCAATCCACTGCGTTTGCAGAAAGTGGGTGTATTTGACAGTGAGGGAGTTGAGACCTGGGCCTGCAGCGGCACACCGGTAGATTGTGTAAAACTGGCGGTGGATAAAGTGATCCACAGCAAACCCGATATCTGTTTGAGCGGCATCAACCACGGCGCCAATCATTCCATCAATGTGATCTATTCGGGCACCATGTCTGCGGCTTTGGAAGCAGCTATTGAAAGTATCCCGAGTATCGGTTTCAGTCTGCTGGACCTGAGCATTGAAGCAGATTTTACCGCTGCCAAAAAATACGCAAGAATCCTGGTAGAGCATGTATTAAACAGCGAACCGCACGATAAACATCTTTGCCTCAATGTAAATATTCCCAAAGGTGGCGAAAAACTGATCAAAGGTATTAAGATAGCGAGCCAGGCCTATGCCAAATACGAAGAAGAATTTGACGAGCGCAAAGACCCGCATGGAAAAAGATATTACTGGCTAACCGGAGAGTTTGTGAATTTTGATAAGAGCAAGGACACGGATGTGTGGGCGCTGAAGAATAACTATGTGAGCGTAGTACCCGTTCAGTTCGATCTGACCAACTATACGCTGAAGAAGAAACTCGAAAAATCCTGGAAATTCTGATGCTGACCAAAGACAACCGTACACTGGGCCTGGTACTGGGTTTCCTGGCTCCTTTTGTGGGTTTTGCCGTTTATTACCTGGCCCGTTTCCGCGTGTTTTCGGTACAGGAGTTCTGGCAGGTGTTGATGATGCAGAAATCACTCTTATCCGGCATCATCAGCCTGGCATTGATCGCCAATGTGGTCGTGTTCACCCTCTATATCAACCAGCGGAAAGATAAAACGGCCACAGGCATTTTTATAGCTACCTGTATCTATGCTGTTATCGCATTGGTCTTTAAATGGTTTTTATAAATTCTATTGTGCGCCTGCGGGAAGGTTGGTTCCGTTTACCTGTGCCTCAAGGGAGAGTCGATAGCGTTTAATGGCGCGTGTGATGACTTCAGCGGTCTGTTGCTGTCCGCTATCGCTGGTAATGAATGCTTCTTCTTCGGGGTGAGACAGGAACCCTACTTCGATCAGGATGGCAGGCATGGCTACGGCCTGTAATACCCAGATCCCTTTTTCGTCTCTTTGTTTGGCCCCGCGGCTTACGCGTCCTGATTTCACAAACTCTTCTTCTACTGTTTCGGCCAATTTGCGGCTGCGGTTGGCATATTCCTGTGTACGCATGGAATTGATCATTTTCATGGCAGGGTTATTATCCTGCTCTCCCACGATCAGCATGGCAGTATCACTGAAATTGTTCTCCATCAGCGCTTCTTCCTTGTCTTTGGTTTTACCTACTCCCCAGATATAGGTTTCGGTACCCTGCGCCGGATTGGGTGTATACCAGGTGCGGTATTCAGGAATCTTTTTCTTGATCTTCTTTCCTTTCCGCTTCACGGTTTTGGTAGTATAACCGGTAATCTCTGAATGACGGATGGGTGATACATCATTACAGTGAATCGAAATAAACAGATCGCCTTTGGCGGCATTGGCCTTGTTGGCTTTTACGATCGGACTATTGTACTCATCTGTGGTGCGGGTCATGATCACTTCTATATCCGGCATTTCGGCACTGAGCACATCGCGCAGTTTAAGACCGATGGCGAGGGCCACGTCTTTCTCCTCCATGTGTTTACCCGAAGCCCCATAGAACTTTCCGGCAATGGCAGACGGACCGCCATGCCCGGGATCGATCACGATCCGTTTCAGGGGATGCTTCAGTGTCTTGCTTTTATCGGCCTGCGCATGGGCAGACTGCGATACAAGCAGCAACAAAAGCAGGATGAGGGAAAAAAGCCGTCTTGTCTTCATTGGGGGTAACTGTTACTGAATAACGAAAAAAAACAGGGTTTTAGTATTCCCAAATATAAAAAACCGGCCCCTTCAGGAAGCCGGCTATACATCAATTTGAGGAAATTTTCGCTTTCTGCTACCGAATCAATACGATCCCTGTGGCAATTATTTTTTAACTATCCAGGTAAACGACTGCCTATGTTTATAAAGTACGGGCTCTCCATTCTGTAAAGCAGGTTTCCACCTGGGGCCCTTATTGATGAGCCGGATGGCTTCTTCTACCGTTTTATAACCGGGATTATTCTGTGCAGCTACATTATTGATCCTACCATCGGCTGCCACCAGAAAAGAGACCGTTACCGTGTATTTACCGGGAGGAGCCCCGTTTTGTGCGGGTAGATCACGTCGCATGTTCCGTTCGAGGTATTTTGTCCAGGCCGATTGACCACCGGGAAATTCGGGAAGGGTTTCTACTTCGGTAGAGAGTTTTACGCCTATGAGTTTTTTTCTGATTGCCGGTGCTTCCACGGCTTTCATCGTTTCTGCTGCTTTTTTAGTGACCACTTCCACTACCCCGTTTCTGGCCGCTTCACCATACCGGGCTATGGCGGTGGCGTCTTTTAATACACGCACTTCTGCAATTTCATCAGGCTTTACATCATTGAGGTTACCTGGCTCCCCATCTATCAATACCCAAACATTACTGGGGATCTTATAATCATGTATACCAGATACCCATACCAATGTATCAGGATACTTGCGAACAGCACTTACTTTGACACCGAATTGACCAATAACCCCATTTATTGATTTGTCTGAAGGATAGTTGCTAACTGATGTTATAGTAGGTTTAGCTCCAAATCCAGTTACAACAACTGGTCCCTCTTCCTTATTTCCGTTTTTTTTAGTGCTAATCATCACTACGCCATTTTTCCCTTCTTCGCCATATAAAGCCTTAGCAGATTCGTTCTTCAATATATTGACAGATTGAATTTTAGACGGATCAATCAGCTCTAAGATCTCATTGTCAATTTTTTTCCCATCCAGAATCACCAATGCGTCAGCAATGGAATTACGTAAATCAGCAGTGGCCGCTTTGTTAATATTTTCTACCTGCACTTTGCCACCATCATTCATGATCACCAGTTTATTGCCGTTTGTGACGGTGATCGTATCTGCTTTGAGAATAACAGTGTCAGTTTTGATCTTTTTACTTTTTACGAGATATTCATTCACTCCATTCAAAATGGACACTGCCATCTCTCTCCGATAGCTGTCCGTTTGCAATTTGGCAAGATCAGCCGGGTTGCTCATAAAACCTGCTTCTATCAGAACTGATGGGCTATTCAACTGATTCAACACATAATTAGTAGTCGTATTTGACCGGATCCCCATTACAGGAGACTTCAGCGGAGTCATCGCAAAAGCCATTTCACTGGCCAACATACGGCTTAACAGAGATTGTTTCGATGTAGCATCCGGAATATAGAACCGGATGCCGCTGAGAAGATCCTGCGCTCTGTTTCCGTTGTTATTTTTCGCTGCCATAAACTCATTCGCATGCAATAGCAAAACCAGATCAGGATGATATTGATTGGTTATGGCAGCCGCCTCTTTATACGGCATTGTTTGATCGGTCTCACGGGTCAGGATGATTCGGATATTGTCATTCCCATTCATTTCTTTAACTGCTTTTGCCAGTGAAAGCGTTAACGTAGATTCTTTGGTTCCATCAGCTGTTACTATACCTGTGTTTTCGCCTCCATGTCCGGGAATCAGTACCACAGTATAGGTACGATCCAGCATCGCAATATTAGCAACACTGACACCTGGCTGTACCTGGTTGCCCGCCACTACATCTACCACTTTTTCCATCATCGTTGCTACAGAGATAGGTCCTCTTTCCCTTTGTTCCTTACTTCTGAACGCAAATAGCACTACCACCACAGCCAGCAAGGGTAATACCACCAGCCGGCGCAGGTAACTGAACCTGGGGTGGCGGTTATTGGCCAGCATCTGCAGTCTTCTTTTAATGGGTGAGAAAAAGAAAGGATTTGTCATCGCAAACTGCTGTCTGGGATAAGCAGCAGTCAGTAACATATGTGCCAGCGCCGCCGTATCTCCATCTGTAACCGCTTTTTTATCAGCAATGAATTCGTGGATCATTTCCATTTCTTTTTTCAACAACCAGAAAAACGGATTGAACCAGCCCGCTACCAGCACCAGTTGAATGATAATCTTATCTACCGAATGTTTCTGTTTTACATGTGTTAATTCATGTTGCAGGATCTGTTTGCCGGCTTCGCTACGGATATCGATCTCCTCGTTCCAGAAAATATAACGGAAGAAAGAAAAAGGCGTGCCCTTGGCCTGTGTCAGGATCAGGTACACTTCGCCCACATTTTTGCAGGAATGGGCTTTCAGCAACTGGTATAAACGAATAAACGCAATTATCATAGCGCCCAGTAATACCGCTGCAACAGTGAGATAGACACCCAAGGCAGCCATTTCCCAGCTCCAGCGAAAACCGCTCCGGGTAACCGCCTCTTCGATCCGGGTATTGCTGTCTGCCACAACAGCAAGTAACTGCACCACAGTCGGATCTTCACTTACCGTTTGATACTGCCACTGGATCTTTATCAACGGCACCAGCCAAACCAGTAAAGCAATGGCCAGCAGGTAAAAACGGTTGTAATGATGAAAACGTTTGTTACGCAATACCAGCCAGTAATACCCCATCATAATACCACTACAGAGTATTACCTGCAAAAAGTAGTAGGCAGTTGTAAGCATACAATTATTTTTTAGCGTGTTTGATCTGTTGCAACAGCAATTCCAGTTCTTTTACACTCAGGTCTTTCTGTTTTACCATAAAGGAAACCGCATCGGTAAACGATCCCTCAAAATAACCATCCACCAGTGTGCGGATAGTGCTGGAAGAATATTCCTCTTTGGATACCAGCGGATAATACTGGTGCACCCGACCTATCGGGGTAATTCCCACAAATCCTTTTTCTACCAGGATCTTCAGGATCGTGGCCACCGTATTGGAATGCGGGCGGGGCTCGGGCTGCGCTTCAACAATGTCTTTTAGAAAAGCTTCTTCCAGTTTCCAGATCGTGTGCATGATCTGTTCTTCTGCTTTGGTTAATGGCTTCATGGAGAGAAATTAATGACAATACGAATATATAAACTAATTTTTTAGTTATAAAACTATTTTTTTAGTCTGGCGGGGACGAAATTTGTGGATTCTTTAAGGAAGATGGATTCTCGGTTTGTGGTTGTGACTATTAACTCCAGACTCCTAACTCCTAACTCCTAACTCCTAACTAAAATACCGATTATCGGTCAGGCCGCTTCAGCGTCCCGACCGAAATCGGTATTTTGCAGGGGTATGAAGTATTATCTTATTTCCGGCGAAGCCAGCGGAGATCTGCATGGCAGCAACCTGGTAAAACAGTTGTACCTGGCAGATCCCTCGGCAGAGATCCGCTGCTGGGGCGGCGATCTGATGCAGACTGCCGGTGCCACACTGGTAAAACATTACCGCGACCTTGCTTTCATGGGTTTTGCAGAAGTAGTGAAAAACCTGCCCACCATCCTGAAAAATATCCGTTTTTGTAAAGAAGATATCCGCTCCTATCAGCCCGATGTACTGGTGCTGATCGATTATCCCGGCTTCAATCTGCGTATTGCAGAATGGGCCAAAGAGAATGGACTCAAAGTGGTGTATTATATCTCGCCACAGGTCTGGGCCTGGAAAGAGAACCGGGTCAAAAAAATGAAACAGTGCATCGATAAAATGCTCTGCATCCTCCCCTTCGAAAAAGCCTATTACCACGATAAATGGAACTGGGATGTGGATTATGTGGGACACCCGCTGGTGGAAGTGGTGGAGGAAAAACAGTCTGGAGTTGGGAGTTTGGAGTTGGGAGTTAGTAAGAATAATAAAACTTCTCCACTACTGACTACGAACTCCAAACTCCAGACTCCTAACTCCCAACTCATCGCCCTCCTTCCCGGAAGCCGCAAACAGGAAATACAGAAGAAACTGCCCATTATGCTGGAAGTGGCGAAATCTTTTCCGGACTATCAGTTTGTAGTGGCACAGGCACCCGGGCTGGAGGATGATTTTTATACGCCGTTCATGGCAGCGTATCAGAATGTATCTGCGGTTCGTAATCAAACCTATGATCTCCTGTTACGATCCAAAGCGGCACTGGTAACCAGCGGCACGGCCACGTTGGAAACCGCTTTGTTTGGGGTGCCGGAAGTGGTTTGTTATAAGGGGGGTGCGATCAGTTACCAGATTGCCAAAAGACTGATCAAGATCAAATACATTTCGCTGGTGAACCTGATCATGGATAAGGAAGTGGTGAAGGAACTGATACAGGATGCTCTCACCACCGAAAATCTCGTTACCGAGCTTTCGCTCCTGCTCAACGATACAGAAAAACAGAAAACTTTACAGGCCGATTACCGGGCACTGAAAGAACTCCTGTCTGCCGGAGGCCATGCGTCTGCTCAGGCAGCACGGATCATCTGCGATTTTGTTAGCAAATAAATCCCTCACCTGAATAAAGGCAGGATCACCAGTTTGAAGAGGATGATCAGTACCGCCAGCAGAAACATGATGAGTGAAATGCGGTTCATCCCATGCATGTATTTCATCCACTGCGTGCGGGGTTCGTTGGGGTCTCTTTTTTTGATGTAGAGATATTCAGCGATTTGTTTCCAGGTGCCCATGGGAGGATGGTTTATTGGTTGATTGGTTACTGGTTGATTGGTTACTGTGGGTAAAGGTAATAACAGTATCCGGAAATAATTTCTGAACTTATTATGGTTAGATTTGTTTTGTCCTAAACTGATTGCCATGCCTGTACGCTTTTTGCTGTTCTGCGGATTATCATTTGCTTGCTTTTTTGCTTCTGCACAATTTGATGCGGCTAACATAGATATCGTTCGCGATCAATGGGGGGTGCCGCATATTTTCGGCAAAACAGATCCTGAAGTAGCGTATGGATTGGCCTGGGCACATGCCGAAGATGATTTTGCCACTATACAGCAGTCGCTGTTGGCCGGCAAAGCCATGCTGGCCCAGTACCAGGGTAAAAAAGGGGCACAGATAGACTATATCATTCACCTGCTCCGGATTCCCGAACTGGTGGAAGAAAAATACGAGTCGGACCTGGGCCCTGCTTTCAAAAAATTATTGGAAGGCTATTGCGCCGGATTAAATGCGTATGCGGCGGCACATCCCAAAGAAATATTGCTGAAGAAGGCTTTTCCGGTTACTCCCAAAGACATGGTGCAGTATTCGGTGTTGCAGTTATGTGTGCTTTCCGGCGCTGATAATGCACTGGCTTCCATCTTTAACGGCAAAGTACCTTTGCTCGAGAATTTTAAAACCGCGGGCAGTAATGCTTTTGCTTTTAACAGTAAAAAGACCACAGACGGACAGGTATACCTCAACATCAACGCCCACCAACCTTTGGAAGGTCCTGTTGCTTTTTACGAAGCACACCTGAACAGCGAAGAGGGATGGAACATACTGGGTGCCAATTTTCCGGGTGCGCCCTGCATCCTGCACGGAGTAAATGAAAACCTGGGCTGGGCACATACGGTGAATGCACCGGATAAACTGGACATTTATCAATTGGAGATCAATCCTTCCAATAAACTAGAATACCGTTTTGATGGTAAATGGGAGCAACTGGAAGAAAGAACGGCTCCGCTGAAAGTGAAACTGGGGGCCATTCGTGTGGGCGTGAAAAGAAAAGTATACTGGAGTAAATATGGCCCTACTTTGATCACTGAACGAGGTACTTTCTCGATCCGTATGCCGGCACAGATGGATATACGCGGACTGGAACAATGGTACCGGTTTAACAAAGCAAAGAATTTTACAGAGTTCAAGTCGGTACTCGAAATGCTGGCCATCCCCGGTTACAATATTGTGTATGCCGACCGGTACGATACCATTTATTATATCAGCAATGGCCGCATTCCCATCCGCGACGCGAAGTATAACTGGAAATCAACCTTGCCCGGAAATACGAGTGCTACGTTGTGGAACCAACTGCATCCGCTGAAAGAGCTGCCGCAGGTATTGCAGCCTGGCAGTGGTTTTGTATTCAATACCAACCACTCTCCTTTTCATTCAACCGAAGGACCCGATAATCCTGTGATCAAAGATGTAACCATGGGTTACGAAACCCTGGAGAACAACCGTAGTAAACGTTTCTCAGAAATGCTGTCGGCCTATGATAAAGTTTCGTTTGAGAACTTCCGGAAAATCAAATTCGACAGGCAGTACCCCGCTAAATTTGCTTTTCCAACGGGCATCGATTCTTTGTTCCTGCTACAGGCCAGTGAATACCCGGATGTGGCCGAACTGATTGCCCAATTACAACAATGGGATAAAAGCGCATCAGCCGAAAGTGTGGGGGCCGGTACTTTTTTTCTGGTATATGCTACTGTTACACGCAATCCCACGCTTTACAACCGGTATAGTATTTTAACGCAGACGCAATCTGTTGCTATTCTCCGTTCGGTAAAAGCAGCAATGCTGCAAAATTTTGGTCGTACCAACCTGCAATTGGGCGAGATCCAGAAACTGGTAAGGGGTGATAAAGAATTACCATTGCCTGGTTTGCCGGATGTACTGGCCCCCATGTATGCTGTGCCCTACAAAAATGGCATGTGGAAGGGCACACAGGGTGATGCATATGTAGAGTTGGTTCGTTTTACCAAAGACGGGCCCATTATCGAATCCATCAATACCTATGGTGCTTCGAGCAGAAAAGAATCTCCGCATTACACAGATCAGATGGAAATGTATACCCGGCAGCAAACCAAAACCATGACACTGGATAAAAAAGAAGTGTACAAAACCGCGGCACGTGTGTATCATCCGCAATAATGAGTATTTTGCTGCAAAGCTGCTTATATGATGAACCGGTTATTCTTTTTGCTGGGTTTGCTTATCTCCACAACAGTTGTACAGGCACAGATCAGAGAAGGTCTGGTGAAATACAAGATGACAGTTGAAGGCGATGGATCCGGCATGGCCAATCGCTTGCTGGGCAATTCAGCAGTAAATGTCTACTTCAAGCAGGACAGGACCGTGATGGAAATGGCTTCGCCGTTGTATAACATGAGGATCATCAGTGACAGTAAAAATGTATTGGTATTGATGGATGCCATGAGTCAGAAAAGGTTTACCCGTTCCAGCATAGCAGAAGCAGACAAACAAAAAAACAAGGCTGGCTCCAGTGGCCCCAGGATAGAATTTACCAAAGAAAAAAAGAAAATACTGGGCTACGATTGTACCAAAGCATTGGCAACATTGGTTGGTAAAGGCAGCCGCTCTTCTGCACTGACGATCTGGTATACGGATAAAATACAGGGAGGCGCGGGTCTTGGTATCATCAATGCAGATGTAGTCAGTAAATTACCCGGCATGGTACTCGAAGTAACTATGA
>SCVK01000274.1 GCA_004297075.1 Chitinophagaceae bacterium | reverse complement strand
CAACAGCAGGATGAACAGAATATCGTTCAGCGCGCCGGTATGCACTTCGGGGTGCGTTTTTAATCGTTTCCTGATATTCATGTTACTTAATTCAAAAGTAAAAATTCAAAATTCAAAAAAGGCTTTCAAAGTTGCTGCGCAATGATCAGAACCCTGAAGTGTGCGACGCAACGAAGCCGCTATTCTGTTCTGCAGCTCGGCCCATGCTTCTTTTCATTACTAATTATTAATTGCTAATTTTTAATTTTTAATTAGTGTGTGGGCTCCTGCAGAATATCCATGAACTCCGCACTGGCCGCTTCCATTTTGTTGGCGGTCTTATCGATCTGTGTGGTGAGCACATTGTGTCCGATATAGGCCAGCAGACCAATGATCAGTCCCGTACCGGAAGTGATCATTTTTACATAGATCCCACCGGCAATATCGTTCAGGGTAAACTGACCCGAACTGGCAATGCCATAAAACAACTGGATCATACCGATAATGGTTCCCAAAAATCCGAACATGGGTGCAATACCGGCAATGAGGGAGAGAATGGAAAGATTTTTTTCCATGGTATACATTTCCAGCTTGCCTACATTCTCCATGCTTTTTTCAATGGCATCGATGGGTTTGCCGATGCGCTGCAGCCCTTTATCGATCATACGGGCCACTGGGTTATTGGTGTTCCGGGCCAGGTTTCGTGCCGCGGCCACATTACCACTCACAATATTATCGCGGATGATATTCATGAAATTTCCTTCAATACGCGATGCTTTGCGGATGGCGATCAGACGTTCGATGAATACAAATACCGCCCCTACAAAAAGCAGGTATAGCGGATACATGATCCACCCCCCTTTTTCAAGCAATGACCAGAGGGATATTTTTTCTGCCGCGGCCGGTATAGCTGCCGCTGCTTTCTGAAGGGTGTCTATCTGGAGCAGATCGAACATCTGTAATAAGTTTAGGTGACACTAAAATTAGATGCTTCTACAAAAGAACAGTATGGTTGTGAATAAATATGCCAATAGCTTGCTTTTTAGGAAAGCTTTTACACATCTGGTTACAGCCGTGCATCGTTAGCACAGCAACCTGCCAGAAAGAGGTTTCATCCATATCCTCGTCCACATCCCCGTTCAGATTCGGCCATTACGGCCCTTACAATACCCTGATATATTCCATTTTATCGAGCCACTGCGTGTTACGGGTAGAGCCGTCTACAGCAGCAATATCAAAAATGGGCCACTCGGCAAAAGCCAGTATAATGGTCTGACCGGTAGTTCTTACCACCTCGAACAAAGGGTAAGTACTTTGCGTATAGGACCATGATGGGGTAATCTTAGCCGTTCTGTTCAATCGCGTAATTGACCGGATATCTTTCAGCATCAGGGTAATCCGGGCTCCTTTTTCCGTCATACAGGTAACAGGCGATGTAGCAAGACTGCCTGCAATGCCCGTGATGGTTCCGGTAATCACTTCCCCGTTCAGTTTGTATTGTACCTGAGCAGCAACCGCCAGTCCGGCATTGGTAGAAACGGCGGTCGTACCCATTTCGATCCATTCCAGTTTTTCGAGCCACAGATTGGCTGCCAGTGAGCCATCGGAGAGACTGATATCCCAGACAGGCCATTGATAAATGGCTAATAGCTGGCTTTGCCCGTTGATCCAGGTAAACCTATATACCTGGTAACTGCTTTCGGTATAGGACCAGGAAGGCGTAACCTTCCATTTCTCTCCTGTTCTTTCAATTCTTTGGATCTCACGCATAAAAAATTTCACAGATTTTCCGGTCTGCGTTAAAGTGGTGAGGGTTTCTTTTTCACCGATAGTCAGTTTCACTACGTTACCAGAGAAACGAACACCATCTTTGCTGTAAGTAACACCCGAGCCTACACCGAGGCCTTGTGAGAATAAAGAGATGGCTGGAAATAAGAGAAGAAGGAAGAAAAAAACACATACTGCATGAAGCGGATAAAAGCACTGTCTGCTAACAGAAGTAACCCTGTATACGGGGTCGTCTTCCGTATCTTTTGCGGATAAAATTTCGTTTTTCATAACACATATTTTTAGGTGAGAAAGAGCTACCCTAAAGGTACGAAAAGCCTATCCGCCCTGCAGCCGGTGGAACAGAATTAACCGGATAACAACCATCACAACAACCCGTTAACCAAATCGCAAATAACTACCGTTTTGCAAGCTGTTTCCTGTAATAAAAGCACAAAAAAAAGTGGCTGTATCAAACAACCACTTTTAACTATTACTTTTTCACTTTTAACTCTTATTCATCTCCTTCATCTTCACCATCGCCATAATCTGGCGCATGTTGTTTTCCATGCCTTCCGGACTACCATCCAGGAAAATGATATTTCCCTTACCGATCTCGGCAAAATTCTTGATGGCTTCTGTCCACATACTGAACAGGATCACATTGGTATCCAGGTTGGCCTGTTTCATCTGTTCAGCGGCCTGGCTCATACCTTTAGCCACTTCTTCGCGGAAAAGGGCCACACCCTGACCGCGCAAACGGGCCGCTTCTTTCTCGGCATTGGCCGAGATCTTAATGGCATTACCCTCGGCTTCAGCAGCTTTGGTTTTGGTGATCAGCAGTGCCTGTCCTTCATTTTCGGCGGCAGCTTTCAGGTTATTGCTGGCCACTACCCGGCTCATACTTTCCATGATCAGCTGGTCAAATGTGATATCGTTGATCTGCAGGTCCTGCAAATGGTATCCCCAGCTTTCGAGCGACTGATCGATCTGTTCCTTCACAAACTCCACGATCTCCCTGCGGAGCAGCAGGATCTCAGCTTGTTTCTTCGTGGCCACAAAGCCCCGGATACTACCTTCCACCGTGCGGATCAGGGCCTGCATCAGGTCCTTATCGCTGATGAATTTGAATGCTACATTCTTGATCGTTTCTTCTTCGTGGTTTACCACCGAATACAGCAACATGCTTTTAAAATACACATTGGCCTGGTCCAGTGTTACCGCCTGAAACTCCAGTTCCACAGAACGGTTCTGGATACTCACGGTTTTGAACACCTGCTCAAACAGCGGGATTTTTACACTCAGCCCCGGCCGCAGTATTCGCCTGTATTTACCAAACATGGTAATCACCCCAATGGTGCCCTGGTTAACTGTAACCAGCGATGCAAAAAGCAGCAGCAGCAAAGCCAGCAACCACCAGTAATCTGCAATGATATTCATAACAAATAATTTTAAGTAAGGTACGTATTATACAAGGTTAGTAGCTTAGAAAAGGAGAATATTACAGAAACATAGCACTCATCCCGGAATTCTCCTGACACAGTACGCATCCCTCGTTTTTCGATTCTGTGTTCTACATTCTGGGTTTTACGTCCGATTTTTCCGCTCATCTGTTCCTTGCTCGTCTGTTCATCTGTTCCTCTGTTCCTCTGTTCATCTGTTCCTCTGTTCTTCTGTTCGCTATTCAGTATTCAACATTCCCTTCTCCTCCCACACCTGCACCAGATTCACCAGCATTTCCACCGCTTTCTCCATGTCTCTCACCCCAATCCATTCCTGTTTGCTGTGTATGGCCTGCATGCCCGTAAACAGATTGGGACAGGGCAACCCCATGAAACTCAACCTGCTGCCATCTGTGCCGCCCCGGATGGGTTCTTTAACTACGGTTAGTCCGGTACGCGCATACGCTTCTTCCGCATGGCGAATGATCTGCGGATGCAGGTCCAATACCTCTTTCATATTCCGGTATTGTTCCTGTACTGTAAACTGCATGGTGGCCTGGGGATAAGCAGTCAGCACCTGTTCTGCCAGTTGCCGAAGCCTGTTTTCATGTACGGCCAATTGCGAAGTTGTAAAATCACGGATAATGAATTCCAGGCTAGCTTTTTCGGCCGATCCTTCCAGTCGCAGGGGATGTACAAAACCTTCTTTTTTGTCGGTGGTTTCCGGCGACCACTCATTTTTAGGTAAGACGGCCAGCAGTTCTCCGGCTATTTTCAGCGCGTTCACCATTTTGTTTTTGGCATAACCCGGATGCGAGATCACACCGTGAATAGTGATGGTAACGCCATCCGCACTAAAGGTCTCATCTTCCAGCGTACCCAGTTCACCACCATCCAATGTATACGCATAATCCGCACCCAGTTTGACCAGGTCCAGTTGATCCGTTCCCCTGCCCACTTCTTCATCTGGTGTAAACAACAGTTTAATGGTACCATGTTTGGTTTCGGGGTGGGTAACCAGGTAATTCGCCAGGTCCATGATCGCTGCCACGCCGGCCTTGTCATCTGCACCCAATAAAGTAAGTCCACTGGCTGTGATGATACTATTGCCGATATGCTCTTTGAGATAAGAATGATCTGCCAACCGGATCACCTGCGATGGATCATCGGGTAACACAATATCTTCTCCCTGGTAATTATGATGCAGTATCGGTTTTACGCCGGTACCGCTGCAATCGGGCGCCGTATCTACATGACTGCAGAAACAGATCACCGGTACGTTTTTCGTTGTGTTGGATGGAATACAGGCATATACATAACCGAACCCATCGGCATGTGCATCTGTTACCCCCATCGCCAGCAGTTCCTGCACCAGCATCTGCGACAACCTTTTCTGTTTTTCTGTACTGGGAGAGGTGTCGCTCTGCGGATCACTCTGCGTATCCACCTGCACATACCGCATAAAACGTTCCACTACTGTATAGGTATAACCGGCCAACATAGTTCTAATTTTCAGCAAGATACGGGAATCGTGAGACGTGAATCGTCAGTCGTGAGGCGTGAGTTGTGAATGGTGAATGGGCAATATGTCGACACTTCCCCTATTCACCATTGCCCATTGACCACTGACCACTGACGACTGACGATTCACGTCTCACGACCTCCCCCCCTTGCAAATACAGAAAGCATTTTCTATTTTGTTCCCCAAACCAAAATCCGCTATATGAAAAAATCGTTGATTGGTGCTATCGTTGGAGGGGTGCTGATATTTATCTGGCAAACCCTTTCCTGGACCGCCCTGGATCTGCATCGGCCTGCGCAGGACTATACGGTCAAACAGGATACCATCCTGCAATTGCTGGGTACACAGTTAGAGAAAGAAGGTGGTTACCTTTTACCCACAGT
The DNA here is from genome assembly GCA_004297075.1 of Chitinophagaceae bacterium. GTDB lineage: Bacteria > Bacteroidota > Bacteroidia > Chitinophagales > Chitinophagaceae > Sediminibacterium. The sequence continues at coordinate 1,041 of SCVK01000274.1, read as the reverse complement.
TCCTAAAGGCAGTTCTTTTGAAGAGGCTAACAAACTGGGAGAGCAAAGCCAGAACAAACCCTGGGCCACTATTCAATACCACAAATCGCTCAACAGTTCTATGAACGAAATGTATATGAACATGGTGCGCGGACTGGTAGCCACCGTATTCATGGTTTGGCTGCTTTGCTGGATGTTATCTAAATGGGGCAAAGCCAGCTTTGTGAACATTTTCCTCGCCTGTATTTTCACCGGACTGATCGTTTTCATTAACGAACCCTACAGTCAGTTCATCTGGTATAAAATATTCGACGTACGCGCCCACCTGATCGATGCATTGGCCAGTTGGGGATTGTGCGGGATCTGGTTGGGGTGGTGGATGAGGAGGTAATTAGAAATTAAAAATTAGCAATTAACAATTAATAGTAAAGGCTTTTACGCAAAGAGTCCGATAGATAACTATCGGACTCTTTGCGTAACTCAATTTTTAATTTTTAATTGCTAATTTTTAATTACTATGGCATGATGATCAACGGCGCACCGCCACTGATCTCTACCAATTCCAGGTCAAAAATCAGGTCTTCACCGGCAAGGGGATGGTTGGCATCCAGGATCACTACTTCATCTCTCACTTCAATAATCACAACAGGGAAATTCTGCCCCTGGCCATTGCTCATATTCAGTTGCATACCTGCTTCAGGTACCATATCTGCAGGAAAACGTTCTTTCGGAAATTCCATGATCATCTCTTCCTGCTTGGGTCCATACGCTTCATCGGCAGGGATCTGGATCGTTCTTTTTTCGCCGATGGTCATACCGGTAACACCCTGGTCAAAACCCGGGATCACCATACCACCACCTACTTCAAATTCCAGCGGTTCGCGACCTTCAGAACTATCAAATGTGGTACCATCTGTTAACTTACCATGGTAGTGTACTTTTATCGTATCACCTTTTTTTACTTGTTGCATGTTGCATTTTTGAATGTAAATAATGTGGGAGCCAGCTTAGTATCTTTCCTCAGCATCCGTTGCGTCGCACCCTTCAGCTGAAAAATACGCA
>SCVK01000273.1 GCA_004297075.1 Chitinophagaceae bacterium | reverse complement strand
CGGTTTACTATCTCATATAAAGGCGCACCGTTCTGGTCTACATAATAGTTGGGCTGGAAGCTGCGGCCTACACCACGGAACAGTCCATAATCTGCATCCACGTTCACTTCCAGTCCACTGGTATCTGCATAGCGATAGTTCAGGTTTGCATTTACATTGGTGCGGCTACCGGGAATGGAATTGGTGGCTTTCAGGCTTTTTACAAACTGGTTGGTTGGCTGGTAATACACACCTGTGGTACTGTTATTGGTCCATTCAGAGCTTCCGAAACTGGTGGTAACCAGTGCCCCCAGTGTACTTTTGCTGTTGATGAAATAATCCGCACCGGCTTTCAGGTTCAGGTTCTTGTTATAGTTGGCATTGATGCTCCGCTGGTCATAGATCGAATCGCGCTGGATCCGGTACAGGCTCAGGTCGTTCTCATAGCGACCAATATTGGCACTCACATTACTGAAGAGGTTTACCTGTTTGTCCCGATAGTTCAGGTTTACGGAACCATTTCCTTTGGGTGTGATACCCTGTGTAAAACCGGTGGTTACACTACCATTGGTACCGAATTTTTTATTTTTCTTTAAACGGATATTGATGATCCCTGCATTACCACTGGCATCGTATTTGGCGCTGGGGTTGCTGATCATTTCGATCGCTTCCACATCATTACTGTTGATGCCTTTGAGATAAGCTGCCAGGTCCTTACTGTTCATCTGGGTAGGCTTTCCATCGATATAGATCTTTACACCGGTTTTTCCTTTCATGGTGATATTATCGTTGTTGTCTACCTGTATGCCCGGACTTTTCTGCAGTAGTTCCATGGCATTGCTGCCGGTGGCGTTGATGCTGTTCTCTACATTAAAAACGGTTTTATCTGCTTTGATCTCGATCAATGGCTTACGCGATACCACCGTTACATCCTGCAGCTTTTTAGCGGCGGCTTCCAATGTAACTGCCGGAGCCTCATAGGATTGGCCATCCTGCATCTCAAAAGCGGCTGAATATTTTACTTCATGACCGATCAGGTTATAACTCAATAGAAATTTTCCTGTTTTGGAAGAGGCAATCTGGTATTTACCAACGGCATCTGTAATATCAGCTTTTACCAGGCTGCTGTCTTTGGCCTGTAAAAGGGAAACACTCACTGCCTGCAGGCCTTTACCGGAAAGGTCTTTTACATTTCCTGTTACAGTGATACCGCTTTGTGCAAAGCCCATTGTGGTAAAAGCGATGGCTGCCAATGCGGTTAATACAATTCGTCTCATAATGGTTGTTATTTTGTGCTTATGTGACGCAAAGGACTTCCAAATGTTACAGCCAAAAGATGTGATTAGGGATGAGCTGTGTTAATCGACGGATAAACGGCAGAAAAAAAAGGATAAAAAAAACCGGCAGATTTTTTCTGCCGGTTCCTGCTTTTACAGCGATTTTCTCAATCGAATGATTATGTGGTAATTATAAAGTCTTCAGTACATCATTCATACTTCTTACTGCTTCGGCACTCTTATTAAACAGTGCCTGCTCTTCTGTATTCAATCCAAAGTCGAGGATCTTTTCCCAGCCGTTACGGCCAATCACTACGGGAACACCCAGGCAGATATCTTTCTGTCCGTATTCGCCATCCAGGCTTACGCAGCAGGTAAAGAGTTTTTTCTCATCACGCACAATGCTTTCTACCAGTGCAGCACCGGCGGCACCGGGTGCATACCAGGCAGAAGTGCCCAGTAATTTGGTAAGGGTAGCACCCCCCACCATGGTATCGGCCACGATCTGTTTCTGCTGTTCTTCGCTCAGGAATTTGCTCACAGGAACACTGTTCCAGGTAGCCAGGCGTATCAGGGGGATCATGGTGGTATCTCCGTGACCACCCACTACTACTGCGTTCAGGTCTGCCGGACTGCAACCCAGGTGCTGGCTCAGTTGGTATTTGAAACGGGCACTATCCAGTGTACCGCCCATACCAATGATGCGGTTTTTGGGTAAGCCGGTAGATTGCAGGGCCAGGTAGGTCATGGTATCCATCGGGTTACTGATCACGATGATGATGGCATCGGGTGAATATTTCAGGATGTTCTCTGTTACGCCTTTTACAATTCCTGCATTG